>CAWULM010000097.1:0-2604 GCA_963923635.1 uncultured Micrococcales bacterium
TCGAGCGAGTTCTACGACGCAAAGACCGGCAAGTACACCTTCGAAGGCAAAGAGCGCACCGGCGACGAAATGATCGCCTACTACGCCGAGCTAGTTGCCAAGTACCCACTGGTTTCAATCGAAGACCCACTAGCTGAAGACGACTGGGCCGCCTGGACCAAGATGACCGCTGAGCTTGGCTCAAAGGTTCAGCTTGTTGGCGATGACCTTTACGTCACCAACCCATCGCGTCTGCAGAAGGGCATCGACCTCAAGGCCGGCAACGCCATCTTGGTGAAGGTCAACCAAATCGGAACCCTGACCGAAACCCTCGACGCAGTTTCGCTAGCACAGCGCGACGGCATGAAGGCAATCATCTCGCACCGTTCGGGCGAGACCGAAGACACCTTCATTGCTGACCTCGCAGTTGCAACCAACGCTGGCCAGATCAAGACCGGTGCTCCTGCACGTAGCGAGCGCGTAGCTAAATACAACCAGCTGCTTCGCATCGAAGAAGAGCTAGCCGATGCTGCTGTTTACGCAGGTCGCTCAGCCTTCCCTCGTTACAAGGCGTAAACACTAAACCTCAAAAAGCAAGGCATCCGAGATGAAGGCACCGCGAAACACTCGCACTGGCGCTAAATCAACTCGGATGCCTTCTGCTTCTGCCGGGCGTCAAGAGCTGCTTCGCAACCTACGTTTCGATTCGCGCTCGATCACGCTTGCAGTGGTGGTTGTTTTCGCAATCGTTTCACTGCAGCAACCGGTCACCATTTTGATCACGCAGCAGCAGGCGATTGCTGACATGCAGGCTCAAGTCAACAAAGCGCAACAAGATCTCAAAAACATGCAGACCGAGCGCAAGCGTTGGGAAGACCCGGTTTATATTCGAGCTCAAGCTCGTGACCGCCTCTATTACGTCATGCCTGGTGAAGTTTCCTATCTAGTCATGGATGCAAACGGCATCGACCAGAGCGACACCAGCGGCACCGTTGGCGCTCAAATCGCAGCCAGAAACAATAACGCTGAGTTCTCAACCAGCGTCAAAGCCACCAAAAACAACTGGGTCAACAACCTGCTCGAAACCGTGGTTCGTGCCGGTGTCGATGAGCCAGCGGTAAAGAAGAACTAATGCCACTAACCCCAGCCACCGAACAAGATCTTCAGGTGGTCTCGATTCAACTCGGCCGCCAGGCGCGAGACATCGTGGCCATCGCGGCTCGTTGCAGCTGTGGCAAACCAACCGTGGTTCAAACCCTTCCGCGCCTAGGCGACGGCACCCCGTTTCCGACCACCTATTACCTAACCCATCCCGGCGCCACAGCCGCCCTGTCGCGCCTCGAGGCTGCCGGGCTGATGGCTGAGTTGCAAGACCGCTTGGCGGTCGATCAGGCGCTCGCCGATGCCTACCAGGCAGCCCACCAGCACTACCTAGCCGACCGCGAAAAGCTCGAAGCCACCACTGGTAAAGTTGCAGAGATTGAGGGAATCTCGGCTGGGGGAATGCCAACTCGCGTGAAGTGTTTGCATGCACTCGCCGCCCACTCACTGGCCGTAGGGCCGGGAGTAAACCCAATCGGCGACATCGCCCTAGAGTTGTGCAGCTGGAGCCCGAGCAAATGCGTTTGCTCGGTAGCCACTGACGTCATAAATGAATAAAGCGAAAGTAGTAAATTAGCCTTATGCCAAATCAAAAGGGTGCTGCAGCACCAAAGATTCTTATTGTCGGCGGCGGTTACGCCGGCTTCTATACCGCTTGGAAGCTCGAGAAGCACCTCAAGTCGGGCGAGGCCGAGGTCACCATGGTTGACCCGCTACCTTACATGACCTACCAGCCATTCCTTCCTGAGGTTGTTGCAGGCTCGATCGACCCACGTCACGCTGTGGTCTCGCACCGTCGCCACCTCAAGAAGACCAACGTCATCGCGGGTAAGGTCACTGGCATCAACCACGCCAGCAAGAGCGCAACCATCCAATACAACGGAGTCGAAGAGGCTAAGACCTTCGAATACGACTACGTTGTTGTCACCGCTGGTGCTGTTTCAAGAACTTTCCCAATTCCTGGTGTTGCTGACGAAGCAATCGGCATGAAGAACATCGAAGAGGCTATCGAAGTTCGCGACCGCATCTTCCGCAACTTCGACAAGGCAGCAAACCTTCCTGCTGGCCCTGAGCGCGACCGCCTGTTGACCTTCGTGGTCGTCGGTGGTGGCTTCGCCGGTATCGAGACCTTCGCAGAAATGCGCTCGCTCGCCAGCTACCTCCTCCGCTACTACCCAACCCTCACCTTCGACGACGTGCACTTCCACCTCATCGAAGCAATGGGCCGCATCATGCCTGAGGTTTCTCAGAAGACCAGCGAATGGGTTATCGCCAACATCGAACGTCGCGGCGGCAAGATTCACCTGAACACCCAGCTGCAATCTGCAGTCGGCGGAAAGATCGAACTTTCAACCGGTGAATCGTTTGAGTCAGACACCATCGTCTGGACCGCAGGTGTCATGGCTCACCCATACGTTCGCAACACCGACTTCCCTATCGAAGAGCGCGGCCGCGTAATGGCTCACCCTTCACTTCGCATCATCGATGCCGAGGGCAAGTTCGTCGAAGGCGCATTCACTGCAG
>CAWULM010000098.1:0-2536 GCA_963923635.1 uncultured Micrococcales bacterium
GATGCCTACGGTCGCAACGTCTCCGTCGATCTTCAGCCACTCGTGCTCTTTGGTGTAAAGCAGGTCAGTTGGGTTACTCATTTTGTTTCCTTTGTTTTTACTTTGCGCGCTTATAGAAAGGTAGCGAAACTACGGTCATAGGTTGGCGGCTTCCGCGAACGTCAACCCACACCACAGTACCGAGTTCTGAGTTTGCAGTTGAGACGTAGCCCATCGCCACCGGGTAGCCGAGGGTTGGCGACAGAGCGCCCGAAGTGATCGAACCAATCGGGTCGGTCGAGTCTTCGGTTGCATAGAGCAGGTAGTCGGCGCGAGCAGCGCGCTTGCCTTCACCGCGCAGACCAACCAAGCGACGCGAAGGTTCGCGCGATGCGACCTCGGCGAGCGCCTGCTTTCCAACGAAATCGTGCTCAAGTCGAACAACTCGGCCAAGGCCAGCCTCGTAGGCGGTGGTGTCCAGATTTAGTTCGTGGCCATAAAGCGGCATGCCGGCTTCAAGTCGCAAGCTGTCGCGGCAGGCATAGCCCGTTGGAACCAATCCAACCCCAGCACCCACCGAAAGCAGCTTTCGCCAAATGGCAACTGCATCTTCGTTGGCAACCAGCAACTCAAAACCGTCTTCACCGGTGTAACCGGTGCGAGCGAAGTAAGCGTGCTTGCCATCTGCAGTGCCCTCGTGAATCGAGTAGTACTTCAGGTCATCCAGTGGGGCGTCGGTGATCTGCTTCAAAATCGCAACGGCTTCTGGGCCCTGCAGAGCAATGAGCGAATACTTCTCGCTAGCGTCTTCAAGAACTACGTCAAACCCAGCAGTGCGTTCACGTAACGCTGCCGAAACCGGTGCGCGGTTTCCTGCGTTCGAAATGATCAGGTAGTGAGTTTCGTCAAAGCGGTAAACGATTAGGTCGTCAATTACTCCACCGTCTTCACGACAGATGAGCGAATATTTCGCGCGACCGTTAGGAATCTCTGATGCCATGCCGACCAGTGCGTGATCTAGATATGCGGCAGCCTCGGCACCTTCGATAAAGAACTCGCACATGTGAGAAATGTCAAAGACTCCGGCTCGCTCGCGAACTGCAGCGTGCTCGGCTAGGTCTGAGGTGTAACGCACCGGCATGAGCCATCCACCGAATTCGGTAAAGGCTGCGCCAAGAGCAACATGCTCTTCGTATAGCGCGGTTTTGAGAATGGTTTGGTCGTTCACGGAGTTCCTTACGGGTGGCCCTCTGCCACCACGAACTCCCCCTCTGTCTGCTTAGCCTGAGAGCTTCACCGGAAACCGATTTTCACCTTGGGCGAGGTTTTCTAACCTTCTTTTCAGAGTTGCCTATTCGCGACGGTTTTACGACCTGAGAGATTCTGGGGAGGATTGCTCCTTCGGTGCAGATTAATACTGCTCTCCCGCCACGCTTCAAGCGGCTTATTCAGTTATGGCTCAAGAATACAAGCAAAAAACCGGCGTAAAGCTCACCAGTAGTTGGTGCGCTCTACGCCGGTCTCAACCTTTGATTGAAACTTACGCGAAGTTCAAGTTAGCGGGTGATGAGAGCAATCAGCACTGCATCTACGATGGCTAGCGCCGCAAACCCGAAGTTAAGCTTCCAGGTGTACTTGATCTCCTTGCGGACGGTGTGCATGATGGCAGCCACGATCATGGTTAGACCTAGACCGGCAGCGGCTGCAACGCCAAGACCCTTAGCCCAGTCGAAGCCGAGCACGAAGTAAGCAAATGGAGCAAGCAGAACGCCAGCTGCACCAGCGAGCTCTAGAACTCCGATGAAGCGAACCACGCTAGCGCTGGTGTCTTTAACCCAGCCAAGACCAGCAGCGGCTAGGTCATCCATTGACTTGGTTAGCTTGTTCTTGCTGGCACCCCAGAAGATGAAGGCAACGAAGAGGCTCAGTGCGAGCGAAGCGATGTAGTAAAACATGTGATTCTTTCTTTGTTTTTGGGAATTGTTGGTTTATCCTGAATAAGTAAAGCACGGGTTTACTTATTTAGTCAAGTAGGGCTTTACTGGAGCGTGTCGAAAGACCGAAAGGATCAGCATGGAGTTGGAAGTTCTCTGCGAACGCACCGCCGAAGGCTGGACGGTTGAGGTCCCCGCTCTCGACAATCTGCGCACCACCGAAAAGCGCCTGGACAAGGTTCGCGAACACGTGCTCGAACTCGCCAAGACTCATCCGGTCAGCGAAGGTAACTGCGACATCGTCATTAACATCGTCGCCAAGATGCCGGGCATCATCTGCGACATTGAATCGGCCCAAGCAAAGATGAAAGAAGCCGCTCGCCTTCAAGACGAAGCCTCTTCAGAAATTCGTGATGTCGTTGCTCGCATGCGCACCGAGGGTTTGACCCTGCGCGACATCGCCGTGCTGCTTGGAGTAACCCCTCAGCGCGTGGCACAGCTAGTGCCTTGCGAAGACTAGCGCCAGAGCACCAGTAGCAAATAGCAAGCAGTGGCCCAAAGCGCCGAGATGGTGATCATGGGCCAGTCTCGAACCAAAGCATCAGTTGGGCTCTCATCACCCT
>CAWULM010000099.1:0-2456 GCA_963923635.1 uncultured Micrococcales bacterium
AATCAAGAAACCCTGCGGAGTTTGAGCGGCTCCTAGTGCGGAGCGATCGACGGTTTCGAGAACTAGCGCGTCTTGCACGCGCTTAATGGTGTCGACAACCGGCAGCAATGGAACAACTCCAGCTCGCGATTGCTGCACGGTCATCGCAACGCGATCGTAGAGTTCGACAGGTGCGAAAGGTCTGGCCACGTCGTGAACCAGCACAACTGAATCGGTTGATTGCGCAGCACCGAGCGCTTTGTAAATCGACTGCTGACGCGAAGCGCCGCCGGCGACGATGCGAATCGGTGTAGTTGATGAGGTTGCGTTTGCCACGGCAACTGCTATTTCACCAAAGCGCTCGAGGTGGGTGTCGGGTGCGGCGATGATTACTTCGGCAACGTCTGAAACTTTGAGTGCAACCTTGAGGCTGTGCGCAAGCAAGCTTTCGCCAGCGACGGTGACTAAAGCTTTCGGCATGTTCATGCCAAGTCGCTCACCAAGACCGGCTGCGACCAGTATTACGGAAACCATTACGGTTGCCTCCGATCTTTAGGAGGCGAGAACCTCGTCGAGAAGCTTTCCAGCCTTCTCTTCGTCGGTCTTCTTGGCTAGGGCCAACTCAGAAACCAGAATCTGACGAGCCTTGACCAGCATGCGCTTTTCACCAGCTGACAGACCACGGTCTTGCTCACGGCGCCATAGGTCGCGAACCACTTCAGAAACCTTGATGACATCGCCAGAGGCAAGCTTCTCGAGGTTGGCCTTGTAGCGGCGGCTCCAGTTGGTTGGCTCTTCGATGAATTCCGCACGAAGTACGCCGAAGACGCGCTCGACACCCTTCTTGTCGATTACGTCGCGAACGCCAACCATTTCGACGTTCTCAGCTGGAACCCAGATGGTTAGTTCACCCTGGGCGACCTTCAGCTGCAGGTAAGTCTTGGTTTCGCCACGAATGGTGCGGTCGCCAACCTCAATGATTTTGGCTGCGCCATGGTGGGGGTATACGACGGTTTCGCCTACTACGAACTTCATGTGGCTTAATCCCTTCAGAAACCACTAATTTACCACAGAAACCGCACAACTACTAGGGTCTAGCGCCGTCGGAATGGGTAAACTAGATAGGTAAGTTTTCCCCAGGAGGAACCACTTGTTCGCTCGTAAAACCGCTCTCGCAATCGCTCTAGCCGCCAGTGTGCTGGTTGGCACCTCTGGCTGCAGCCTGACTCAGAACGTTGCCACCGGGCAGCAGTACTCTCCAGCTGACGGCACTCAAGCCACTGTTGGCGACCTAGGCATTCGCAACGCCTACATCCTCGTGAACAACGGCAAGGCCGCCCTTTTCGGCTCAATTGTCAACTCGGGCCTCAAGAGCATCGACGGCGCCGTTCAGTACACCGACATCACCAGCGCTCACTTCGACGAGAGCTTCACCATCAAGCCAGGCGAAAAGATCGACTTCGGCTACAACGGCAGCCTTCCGCTGATTCTGAACGTGGATGCCTCGAAGGTGCTGCCAGGCGCTAACGTGCTGATGTCGCTAAAGAACACGGTCGACAACCCGGTTAGCTTCTCGGTGCCTGTGCTTGACGCAACCGAACCTCTTTACGCTGACCTCGCTGCCGAAATTCAGTAGTGTCGACTCTCGGTCGCGGCGGCTCAGCGCTGCTGGTTATTGACGTTCAAAAGGGCGTAGTTGAAAGCGCATTCGAGCGCGACGAAAAGATTGCAAACATGAACCGCGCGGTCGCTAAGGCTCGCGAGGCTGGCGTGCCAGTGGTTTGGGTTCAGCACAGCGACGAAGAGTTGGTGCTCGAGTCAGACGGTTGGCAAATCGTTGACGAACTCAAGCCAGCTGAGGGCGAAGCAAAGGTGCGCAAGCTGTACCCAAGCTCGTTCGAGGCCACCAACCTTGAAGAAGTTCTTGCAGGACTTGGTGCAGATCACATTTATGTTTGCGGCGCCGAGAGCAACAACTGCGTGCGTCACACCAGCCATGCTGGGCTCGAGCGCGGCTACGACGTTACGTTGATTCTTGATGCGCACACCACTACCGGATTCACCTGGAACGGTTACACCGTCGATGCCGCGCGCACGATTGATGAGCAAAACACAAACTTTATGGGCCGCCAGCTGCCTGGTCGTGCAGCGAACGCTGTTTCGTCAGTAGACCTGAAGTTCTAAGCCTCGAACTTATAACCCAAGCCGCGAACGGTAACCAAGAGGGTTGGTCGGGCAGGGTCATCTTCGATTTTTGAACGAATGCGCTTTACGTGCACGTCGAGAGTCTTGGTGTCACCGAAGTAATTTGAACCCCACACGCGATCGATGATTTGGTGACGGGTCAAAACGCGGTTGCGGTTTTCGAGAAGTAGTTCGAGAAGTTCGAATTCTTTGAGTGGCATCGCCACCGGCTCATCGTGCACAAACACTAGGTGACGGTTGACGTCCATCGAGACTGGGCCACCAACCAGCAA
>CAWULM010000100.1:0-2439 GCA_963923635.1 uncultured Micrococcales bacterium
CTGCGACCTCGGTGAATTCGGCCTTGCCGAAGCCACGGGTTGCGAGTGCTGCGGTTCCGATGCGAACACCAGAGGTAACCATTGGTGGGCGTGGGTCGTTCGGAACTGCGTTGCGGTTCACGGTGATGCCAACCTGGTGCAGCAAATCTTCTGCAACCTTGCCGTCGATCTCTGCGTTGCGCAGGTCGACTAGCACGAGGTGCACCTGAGTGCCTCCGGTTAGAACCTGAACGCCAGCTGCGGCAACGTCATCTTTGTTGAGACGGTCGGCAATAGCATGAGCGCCTTCGATGGTGCGCTGCTGACGATCTTTGAACTCAGGTTGAGCTGCAGCCTTGAATGCAACTGCCTTCGCTGCAACGACGTGCATCAGTGGGCCTCCCTGCTGACCAGGGAAAACAGATGAGTCGATCTTCTTTGCGTATTCTTCTTTGCAAAGAATCAGACCTGAACGTGGGCCAGCAAGAGTCTTGTGAACGGTGGTCGAAACGACGTCTGCGTAAGGCACTGGGCTTGGGTAAAGACCTGCTGCAACCAGACCGGCGAAGTGAGCCATGTCGACCCAGAGCTTCGCTCCAACTTCGTCAGCAATCTTGCGGAACTCAGCGAAGTCGAGGTGGCGGCTGTATGCAGACCAACCGGCAATCAGAACTGCAGGCTTCACCTCGTGAGCGCGCTGACGAACGATGTCCATGTCGATCAGGAAGGTCTCTGGGTTTAGACCGTAAGCGTGAGCCTCGTACATCTTGCCCGAGAAGTTGAGCTTCATGCCGTGGGTGAGGTGACCGCCGTGAGCAAGTTCAAGACCGAGGATGCGGTCGCCAGGGTTAGCCAGCGCCATTAGAACGGCTGCGTTTGCGCTTGCGCCCGAGTGAGGCTGCACGTTTGCGTGCTCAGCACCGAAGAGTGCCTTGGCGCGGTCGCGAGCTAGGTTCTCGGCGAGGTCGACAGCTTCGCAGCCACCGTAGTAGCGCTTGCCAGGGTAACCCTCGGCGTACTTGTTGGTGAGCACAGAGCCTTGGGCCTCGAGCACACCGCGGCTGACAAAGTTCTCAGATGCGATCATCTCGAGGTAGTCGCGCTGGCGGTTGAGCTCTGCGGTTAGAACAGCGGCGATCTCTGGGTCGACCTCAGAAAGTGGCTGGTTGAAAGTGGTTGGAAGCGACATGGGGGCTCCTGACGGTATCAAAAGTTGCGGCGTTTAAGTTGGCCCAGGCGCACGACCAAAATGCCATCGCTCCCCGATGGAAACCCATCTTTAGCGCCAGTTGCGATGCCCCAATTCTATCAAGGGTTGGGCTTTGGCCCGGCCGGTTGGGCTGGCGCGACACAAATTAGAACCGAATTCCACAATGCTCAGAAACTGGCTTTTTATTCGCTATTCTGAACACCAGATTTCGCTTGGGGAAATTTTGAGGGAAAACACGAAATGACACTGCCGTTCATCATCGGGCTGAGCATGATCGCCGCCGGACTGATTCTGGGCACCTATGTGGTGGTG
The DNA here is from genome assembly GCA_963923635.1 of uncultured Micrococcales bacterium. Classification (GTDB taxonomy): domain Bacteria; phylum Actinomycetota; class Actinomycetes; order Actinomycetales; family Microbacteriaceae; genus Rhodoluna. Next base: position 1,502 of record CAWULM010000100.1, read on the forward strand.
CTAATCGTGCGTCAGCGTCGCACCGACCGCAACCTGTTGGACTAACCCTCCCCCTAATATTGACTGCATGACATCACCAGCAACTCACTGGGTGCTAACCATTGTTTGCACCGACCAACCGGGCATTGTGCACGCCGTCACCGGTGCCATCGTTGCTGCCAAAGGAAACATCACCGAGTCGAAGCAGTTCTCTTCTGAAGACACCGGAACCTTCTTCATGCGCCTGCAGATTGAGTCTGCCGTTAGCCGCGAGCAGTTCTTGGCCGAGTTGGCTCCAGTGGTTGAGCGCTACAACATGCAGATCAACTTGGATGTCGTCGGCCGCAAGCTGCGCACCCTGGTGCTGGTCTCGAAGTCGGCTCACTGCCTAAACGACATTCTGTTCCGCCAACGTGCCGACCAACTGCCAATCGAAATTCCTGCGGTGTTTTCAAACCACGAAGACTTGGCTGAACTTGCCGGTTTTTACTCGGTACCGTTCGAGGCTCACAAGTTTGCTGACGCTGGAAGCAAGTCGGCATTCGAACACATGCTTCGCGACTACATTCGCGCTGCCGACATTGAGCTGATTGTTCTAGCCCGCTTCATGCAGGTACTCTCTCCTGAATTCGCAGAAGAATTTGCCGGAAAGATCATCAACATTCACCACTCATTCTTGCCGGGTTTCAAAGGGGCAAACCCTTACGCGCAGGCTCACGCTCGAGGAGTGAAACTAATCGGTGCTACCGCGCACTTTGTGACCGCAGATCTCGACGAAGGCCCGATCATCGAACAAAACGTTGTTCGCGTTGGCCACGCACAATCCAAGCGCGAACTCGTTGCGATTGGTGGCGACGTAGAATCAAAAACCCTCTCGCAGGCAATTCGTTGGTTTACTGAGCATCGTGTGCTGTTGGACGGCGAACGAACCATCATCTTTGAATAAGAAAAGCGGAGCC
>CAWULM010000101.1:0-2413 GCA_963923635.1 uncultured Micrococcales bacterium
GGCCGATATAGAAAGTGGACTCCTCTGGGGCTAGGCCGATGAAGAGCGCCCAAAGTGGAAGCCCAATCTGTCGCGTGGTGCGTACTACGCCAATGATCGCGGCACCCAGCCCAACCGTGAGCAACTGTTTGCGGTGAGCTTTAGCTACAGCAAGCACACCGCCAGGCGCTGAAGCAGGTGTTGCTTTGATCGCATCAGGTTTTGTCGAAAGAATAATGACTCCGGCAGCAGCGGAAGTGAGACCAGCGAACCAGTAGACGCTTTCAATGCCTAGCCAAACAACCAAGCCAGAAGCAATCAACGGGCCAATAAACGAACCGGCACGAAATGTTCCGCCGAGCAGAGACAGCGCGCGAGCTCGATATTCGAGGGGAATGTGCTCGGCAAAAAAGGCGTGTCGGGCGAGTGCGAAAATCGCAACACCAATACCGACTGCGAATACGCCAACGCCCATCAACACTAAGGAGTTGCTAAACGCCACGAGCACCACACCGAGTGCTCCCGCCAGAGCGCCAAAAATCATCGAGCGACGCTCACCGTAATGATCAACCAGACGTCCAGCAGGAAGATCGGTGACCACAACGCCTAACATCAGCAATCCGGCAATCACACCCGCGGTAGGCAAGTCTGCACCTAGCAAGTGCGCCGTGCTCGGAATGATTGGAAGTAGCGAGTATTCGGTAATCGACATCAGCACCGACGGTAAAAACACCGGCAGCAACAGCGACCGAATGATGGCGCTAGCTGGGTTGTTTGTCTGCACCTGTCTATTATCGCCTCGCCGCCAGAGCGGTCACCTAAACTTGAGGGGTAATGGCTGAACTAGACCTGTCCTCAGAAATCAAAGCGCTCCGCGAAACTTTTGCAAGTATTCGCGACGTTGTTGACTTGCCACGTCTAGCCGCCGAGATCGAAACCCTAAAAGATGCCGCCGCGGCGCCAAACCTCTGGGATGACCCAGCCGCCGCCCAAATCGTCACATCCAAACTTTCTCGCGCTCAAGCTCAACACAAGGCGGTCACTTCGGTAGCGCAGCGCCTTGACGACTTAGAAGTTCTAGTCGAAATGGCAAACGCCGAAAACGATTCGGCAGCCCAAGTCGAAGCGAAAGCCGAACTTGCGGGCCTGCAAAAGGAGATCAGCGATCTTGAAGTGCAGACCCTGCTCAACGGTGAATATGACGCACGCAGCGCTGTAGTCACCATTCGCGCTGGCGCAGGTGGCGACGACGCAACCGACTTCGCCGAAATGCTAATGCGCATGTATTTGCGATACGCCGAGCAGCACAAGATGCCAGCACAGGTTCTCGACATCTCTTATGCAGAAGGTGCTGGCATCAAGTCGGCCACCTTCGAAATTGATGCGCCATTCGCATTCGGCACTTTGTCGGTTGAGGCGGGCACCCACCGTCTGGTGCGCATGAGCCCGTTCAACGCTGCTGGAAAACGCCAAACCAGCTTCGCCGCAGTTGAAGTGGTTCCGCTGATTGAGCAAACCGACGTAATCGAGATTCCAGACAGCGACATTCGTGTTGACGTTTTCCGTTCATCTGGCCCAGGTGGACAGTCGGTGAACACCACCGACAGCGCTGTTCGCATTACGCACGTGCCGAGTGGAATCGTGGTGTCTTGCCAAAACGAAAAGAGCCAGTTGCAGAACAAGGCAGCTGCACTGCGTGTTCTTCAGAGTCGCCTTCTCGAAATTAAGCGTCGCGAAGAAGAAGCTAAGAAAAAGCAAATTGCCGGCGACGTCAAGGCAAGTTGGGGAGAGCAGATGCGCTCCTATGTGCTCGCTCCCTATCAAATGGTGAAAGATCTACGTACCGAATACGAAGTCAATAACCCGGGGGCTGTCTTCGACGGCGATCTCGACGGCTTCATCTCAAGCGGCATTCGCTGGCGCAAGACTTCTGGCCAGTAATCAAAGGCTTTTCACAGCCTGCATGGCCGTGCCTTCCGCGCTTTAGAGCAGGTTCGAGCCTAGTCTTGAGGCAAGATGATTTCGATTTCAAACGTCAGCAAGAGTTACAAAGGCGCACCCAAGCCTGCGCTTAATGACGTCTCGCTTGAAATTGCTAAAGGTGACTTTGTCTTCTTAGTAGGAGCATCTGGTTCGGGCAAATCAAGCCTTTTGCGTCTCATGTTCCGTGAAGAAATTCCGACAGCAGGTTCGGTTTTCGTTCTTGGTGAAAACCTGGTCACCACACCATCTCGACGCATTCCGTTTTTCCGCCGCCGCATCGGTGTCGTTTTTCAAGACTTCCGCTTGCTTCCAAACAAAACAGTTTTTGAGAATGTGGCATTCACCCTCGAAGTTTTAGGTAAGACATCAGCTTTTATTTCGCAGGCTGTTCCAGAAGTTCTAAACCTGGTCGGTCTTGCTGAAAAACGTGACCGACTTCCTTCAGAGCTTT
>CAWULM010000102.1:0-2399 GCA_963923635.1 uncultured Micrococcales bacterium
CTTCGCAACCCGCGCAAGGGTGGCATTGAGGGCGCTCTGCTTGAACCGAAGTTTCACAAGCCGATGCTGTTTTGGAGTTTCGCCAGCTGCGTTCCGTTCTTGATATACCTTTGGCTTCAAGGTTCGCTCGACTCAAAACTTTGGTTAGCGCTCTTCGTGTTCACCGTCATCGCATACAGCATCAAAGGTTTGCGTTTTAAAGAAAAACCCTTTCTCGATTCACTCACTTCGGCTAGCCACTTCGTTGGCCCGATGATTTACGGGCTTTCACTCGCTGGAGTGAACCCGCTGGCAACACCGCAGTTATACCTGGTGCTCGCATTCACACTTTGGGGCGTAGCCTCACACGCCTTCGGCGCTGTGCAAGATGTGATTGCTGACCGTGAAGCCCATATTTCCAGCATTGCTACTTCGATTGGCGCGAGAGCGACAACCCGATTCGCCTTCGTCTGCTACGCGCTCGCTGGTGTTCTGACCTTGATGGCTGGCGGGCTATCAGCGATTGTTGGTGTGGCCGCGATTCCTTACCTGGTGATCGTGGCACCGTTTTGGAACATCACCGATGAAACCTGCGAGCAAGCTAACCGCGGCTGGAAGAGATTCATCTGGCTCAACTTCTTCGCCGGCTTCGTGGTTAGTCTGGTTCTGATTTTCGCCATCTTATAAGGTGCGCCGGAGAGAACTCTTTCGAACAAATCGCGCAAGATAACTGTCTAGTTGGACGTCGATATCTGTAGTGCTCGTGCCCTCGAGGACAATGGCCAACCCAGGGAGCAACCTCGCGAGCGATTTCGTTGCCACTGAATTTTTGGGCACGATAACCGAGCGACTTCGCGGTCGCTAACCACTTCTTTGAGTGCCCTTCACTCGGGGCGCAAAGTGCGTGACCGATTTCGTGCGCCAGCACCTGCAAGCTTTCGTCAACCGTGTGAATGTCTGCCAAGTATCGCGAGATTGAAATTCGGTGATCGGTGTAGTTGCACAACCCCGCGCGACGCTTGCCGTTATCGAACTCAAAAAACCAGTCGCTCTTCGGTAGATGACGCTCGATACCCAAGACTCCGAGCGCGTAAACGAAATCCAGTTTGGTTATCGACATGCGCTGGTAGCGAAGATTCTTCGAGGTGAATTGTCGGCCGGTTCTGAAGCCGACCTTTTCGTAGGCCTTTATTGCCCTTGGGTTTTCTACTAGAACATCGAGAGTGACCTTGTCGACGACAAGAGTGTCAAAGGCATATTCAAGAGCTAAGGCCAGAGCTTGCGAGCCGATACCGCGGTTGAACCAAGGTTTACCGCGTAGGGCGATGCGAATGTTCATCGAGTTTTTCTCATCGTTGAACTCGTTCAAGACCACTTCGCCTACGAAGGTTCTGTCTTGATCAAAGATTCCGAAATCTTTGCGGTTTGGGGTTGTCGATCTGGTCAGTAGCCACTGCTCGATTTGCTCGCGAGTGAACGTTGCTGTGGAGCCGGTGAGCCTGGCGACATCCCTGTCGGCGAGCATCTCAAGGTATGGCTCAATCACCGAAATGTCGAGGGGTTTGAGGTGGATTCGAGGCTGATTGGGTTTGTGCAAGAGGTCAGCTATTTGCATCGCTGGCGCACCTAAACCTATTCGAATCTGTGGAGTTGGAAGACGCTTAATACTAAGCCACGAAATTGGCCTTGATTAACCTTCAAGTAGAGGTTGCGACTCGCTAACAAACTTGTAACTGAAACACAGCCGAAACTGAGAGAACACTGTGAAATCCCGAATAGATTTATTCGCATGGCAAACACAAACAATAACCCTGCCTCGGCAGGTGCAATCGAAACCAACGACGTAGCCCCAATTCCTGCGGGTGAACGTCACGGCAAACCGTGGCACCTTTTCACAGTTTGGTCGTCCCCGAACCTTGAGTTCGCAACCGTATTCGTCGGCGCTCTAGCCATTATCTTCGGGCTTGACCTGTGGAGTGGTCTGCTTGCGGTTGCTGTAGGTAACGCTCTCGCAGCGATCACCCACGGCATCCTGAGCACCTGGGGCCCTGAGGCCGGTCTTCCACAGATGGTGCTCGGACGCACCGCCTTCGGAAAGCTTGGCAACCTGATTCCTTCTGGTCTATCGACTCTTGTCGCTGGTATCGGTTGGTTCGCAGTTAACACTGTTTCTGGTTCGCTAGCCTTGACTTCACTTGCTCACTGGGACCTTTCAGTTTCTCTAGTGGTAGTGATCTTGGCTCAGATCGCCATCGCATTTGTGGGTCACAACCTGATTCAGGTTTGGGAGCGCTTCACCTCATACGGCCTCGCAGTCGTTTGGGCACTCGTTCTCATCTTTGTGCTTCCACAGGGTCACTACGCAGGTGTTGCAAGCTCTTTCAACTGGGCTTCATTCACCCTGGCAGCTGGAGCAGCTT
>CAWULM010000103.1:0-2360 GCA_963923635.1 uncultured Micrococcales bacterium
CCCTACGTCGCGCGTTGTTGGGCTAAGGCAAACGCAACCAGAGTCGTGGCGCCGACTCTCCTGATTCGGTGACCATGACACTGAGTGCCCAATCTTCTTTTCTTGGTGCTCGCAAAATAATGCGCCCGTGCTGAACCGAATCGATCGCAGCCACTGCATCTTTGAGAATTCGCACACGCGTCTCGTCATCGAGCGCACGCAGGCCGCCTTGATCCTCTAATGCAACGAGGATGCCTCTTGCTCGAGCATCGGCCACGGCCCTGGCAACTTCTTTGGTGACCAGTTCACGGCCGTGAATGATGTCACGCAGTTCAAGTTCAACCTCAGCGGCTTTGTCACGAAGTTCGTTCGACAACTTGCCTTTGCTAGAAACAACGCTTTCTAGAATCGGCTCTGCTTTCGCTAACGCAATCGAGACTCGACGGCGACGCTCTTTGCGTCTTGCCGATGCGGCTTCAGACTCTGCGCGTTCTTTAGTTGCTTGCGCAACGAATGTCGCAGCCTGGGCCGCATTACGTTCAACTCCTAAGGAGATTGCTTGACCGGCCGCCATCAAGATGAGCATTCCACCGAGTAACCCACCCTGACCAATCACGGCCGCATCATTAGCCCACACCAGCGTTTGAGTAAAAACAGCCAACGCACCGGCCCACGCGAAGTACGGCCTCTGTCGCACGATAACCGCTGAAAGCAAAACCCCTGCACCTCCGACGTACCAGGTCGCAAAGCTGTCAAACACTCGCTCTCGAATAAACGGAGTTGTGAGCATGGGAAGCGCGGCGGCACTTAGAGTTGCATAAAGTGCATGCCACCAAGGTAGACGAACCTCTTTGTAGAGCAGCACAGTGCTCAAAAGTGCCAGCAAATACACGCCGATACCCATAGCTGGAATTGTCGGATCTACAAATAGGTCAAGAAAAAGAACACCGATTACTGCGTGAAAAAGTCCGAAGGAAAGGGCAACAAAAGTAATCGCCTCGCGACTTACTCTCACCAATAATGACTTGCTCTTGCTCATTTGGTGAATCCGTACTGAATGATGATCGAGGTGCCAGCGCCTGGTTTGGTGTCGATGAAAACTTCGCCACCAACGGCCTTCACACGATTGATAATCCCCCAACGAAGCCCAACGCTGTCGCGCGAAACTCTTCCGATTCTGAAACCAACACCGTCATCGTTGACAACAATTTTGACAGCGCGGTCGTTCACACGAATCTTCACACGTCGGTGAGCTCGAGCACCGGCGTGCTGAATTGAGTTACTGATTGCCTGCATGGTTGCGTCGATGAGCACTTCGACAACATCGGAATCAATTTGCTTTAGCGAGTTCACGCTGGCTTCGACTTTCAACCACGGGTAGGTGCGGTCAATCGACTTCTGCAGGGTTTCAGTGAGTGACGCTACCGAGATAGCGCTCGATTCTTTGGTCTGCGAAGAATGCTTCAGCTCGACAATGCTCACTGCTGCCGCGGTGCGGGCGTCAGCCCAAGCTTCAGTTGACGACGCTTCTGAAACCAACGAAAGCGCGCTAAGCACTGAGTCGTGGAGTTCTCCGGCTACCTTGGCAGCTTCGCGCTCGACCGCGTCAACCTTGGCGGCTTCGACCACTGCCTCAGTAGCTAGTTTGGCAGCGTCATCCACGCGGCTTGCCGACTGGCGAAGCAACTGACCCAATGCAACCAGTGTCGCCGGAAACAGAATGACAAAAAGTGCCGAAATAAAACCGTCTTTAAGGTTTGTTGATCCTCCGCCAGGCTGCAGTGTGATGATGAACCAGGCCACCGGCATTACGGCGCAGTAAACCCAGGCCCACCATTTACTAATAAACATTCCGATAGCCAACGGCCCTAAACCTGTAATCCACCAAACCCAAGGTTTGAAGTGCGGATCAAGAGTTTGGTCAGGCAACAGTTGCAGCGGCCAGCTGAGGGTGTTGAACAGCACCACTCCAGCCACAATAAGGTAGCCCACCAATCTGCCGCCCAAAAGCCAAAAGTTAAACGCGTTGTAGAGCAGTGCAGCCAGCAGCAAAACAAAATTGAAAATCGCAAAGTTGTGGTTCAGGTGTGGCAGCTGATTGAAAAATGTTGGCCAGCATTCGTATACCGAAGAGAACGCAAAGATCGACATAGCACGACCGATGACTCGATCGACTCGACCCAGTGTCGCAGACTCAGAAAAAGAGGCAGGAGCAGCTAGTTGCATGGCTGACCCTCCCCGACTCTGTTGCTTTACTTGCGAATAAGGCTAGCAACCAGCTCCACATGGTGAGTATGTGGAAATAGGTCGAAGGCACGAAGATTAACCAACTCGTAATCTGGCAGCAGCTGCTTCAGGTCGCGAGCGAACGCCACCGGGTC
>CAWULM010000104.1:0-2358 GCA_963923635.1 uncultured Micrococcales bacterium
GCGAAAAGACCCAAGGAGTCGCATTGTCCGAACAAGGAAACGCCGACAAGGTAACCCTGAACTACCCAGGTGGTTCGGCTGAATTTCCTATCGTCTCCTCAACAGACGGTGACAGCGCGATCGACCTCTCGAAACTGAACTCACTCACCGGTCTGAACGCATTCGACCAGGGTTTCGTAAACACCGCTTCAACGCGTTCTGCAATTACTTACATCGACGGCGACGCAGGAATTTTGCGCTACCGCGGTTACCCAATCAACGAGCTAGCTGGCCGGAAGTCATTTCTAGAAACTGCCTACCTGCTTATTTACGGCAACCTACCTTCGGCCTCGGAGTTCGGTGATTTCGAAGAACGCATTCGTCGTCACACTTTGATTCACGAAGAACTCAAGAACCTGTTTCACGCGATGCCGCAGAATGCACACCCAATGTCGGTTCTGGCAGCCGGTGCTTCAGCCCTTTCGACTTTCTATCAGGACTCACTGAACCCGCACGACGCACAGCAGGTTGAGCTTTCAACCATTCGCTTGATGGCTAAACTTCCGGTTCTTGCTGCCTACTCTTTCAAGAACTCACGCGGCCAGGCTTTCTTGTACCCAGATAACTCACTGAACTACGTCGAGAATTTCTTGCGTCTTTGCTTCGGCAACATGGCAGAGGACTACATTCAAAACCCAGTGGTCACCAAGGCGCTAGACACCTTGTTTGTGCTGCACGCTGATCACGAGCAGAACTGTTCTACATCTACCGTTCGACTGGTTGGTTCTAGCCAGGCGAACCTCTTCGCTTCCGTTTCTGCGGGCATCAACGCACTGTTCGGCCCGCTGCACGGCGGTGCTAACGAAGCCGTTCTCGAAATGCTAGAGACTATTCGCAACTCGGGCGAGAGCGTTCAACGTTACGTTGAGCGCGTAAAGAATAAAGAAGACGGCATTCGCTTGATGGGCTTTGGTCACCGCGTTTACAAGTCGTTCGATCCGCGTGCAACCATCGTGAAGCAAACCGCAGATCAAGTTCTAAATGAGCTTGGTGTTAACGACCCGCTGCTAGACATTGCAAAAGAACTAGAAGCGGCAGCACTTGCAGATCCTTACTTCGTCGAGCGCAAGCTTTACCCGAATGTCGACTTCTACACCGGCGTGATTTACAAGGCTATGGGTTTCCCATCGCGAATGTTCACCGCGCTGTTTGCAATCGGTCGTCTGCCAGGATGGATTGCTCACTGGCGCGAGATGAACCTCGACCCAGCCACCAAGATTGGTCGCCCTCAGCAGATTTACATCGGCGAGCCAGAGCGCCACTTCTAACTAAGCGAAATCCAATACACGGTGGTGTCACCGTAGTTTTTCGCATCGTCAAGCGCCAAGCCTTCGGGTAGATCAACTGGTACGTCTCTACTCGAACGCTCAAGCACCACAACCGCTTCGTCGGTTAGGTGGGGCAGTAGCGCCAACAGGTTCTTTGAAACTTCGTCGCCGGTGATTTCGTAAGGCGGATCGATGAAAACCAAATCGAACTTCCCATCGGTGGCCGAGAGAAAAGTTTGAACACTTTGATTCTTCACTGCGCACGGTGTGCCCGTTGCTGTGGAAATCAACTTCGCGTTTGCGCTGCAAATGGCAGAGGCTTTTACATCTTTCTCGACCAGAGTGGTTTCGACCGCACCTCTCGAGAGCGCTTCGAGACCTAAGGCGCCAGTGCCAGCATAGAGATCAAGCACTTTTGCACCTTCAACCAACTCGCGCGCGTCCAAGCGCGAGAAGATGCTTTCGCGCACGCGATCGGAAGTTGGGCGTGTGACTTTAGCTGGTGATCCAAGTTTTAGTGAGCCAGCTACACCGCCGATGATACGGGTCATGTTTAGCATTGAACCATGCTTTTGCCTCAAGAGTCGTTAGATCGGGTGCTCGGCGACCGAACCGCCAAGTCGCTGGCGCGCCATCTTGGGCTAAAAACCGTTGCCGACCTGCTGCAGCACTACCCGCGACGTTACTCGTCTAGAGGCGAACTTACGCCGATTGCGCAGATCCCTGTGGGCGAATCGGTGACGATTGTTGCCGACATTGTCGATGTCAAAGAGCGCCGCATGACCGGGCGCAAGGGCAACATTCTCGAAATACGCATAACCGACGGCAACGGAATGATTTCGCTGACCTTCTTCAACCAGGCGTGGCGCCAGAAAGATCTGAAGCCAGGTGCTCGCGGTTTGTTCGCTGGACGAATTGGTTCTTATCAAGGTCGCCTGCAACTAACTCACCCCGACTACGAACTATTTCCGGAAGAAATCAGCGAACACGATGCCAAAGCTTGGGCTGATCTTCCGATTCCGATTTACCCGGCCGCATCGGCAGTCACCAC
>CAWULM010000105.1:0-2346 GCA_963923635.1 uncultured Micrococcales bacterium
TGTTGGTGTCAACCACCCAGATAGCACTTGGAGTCTTGTTTACGTTGCGGATACCACCGAGTGACTTCTCTAGCTTCTCTTTCTCGCGGCTGAGAATAAGAAGTTCTTTCTTGGTGTAACCACTCTTGCTTGAGTCTTCGAAGTCCATAACTTCAAGTTCCTTGAGACGTGCAAGACGCTTCTGAACGGTCTGGAAGTTGGTCAGAAGACCACCAAGCCAACGCTGGTTGATGTAAGGCATGCCAACACGAAGTGCCTGCTCAGCAATTGCTTCCTGAGCCTGCTTCTTGGTGCCAACGAAAAGGATGGTGCCACCGTGTGCAACGGTGTCCTTCACGAATTCGTAAGCCTTCTCGATGTGAGTGATCGACTTCTGTAGGTCGATGATGTAGATACCAGAACGGTCGGTCAAGATGTAACGCTTCATCTTTGGGTTCCAACGTCGGGTCTGGTGCCCGAAGTGAACACCGCTGTCGAGCAGCTGGCGCACTGTTACTGCAGCCATGGCAGTTTCTCCTTTTAGACGCACGAATGCGTCTGATCAGTTAAACGCTGAAACGGTTGTCTCAGCACCTGGTGTCGCAGTCAAGTTCACCGAACGAATTCGGACTGATCACTTGAGCCGTGGTTCGACACGCGAAGTCGGCATGAAAAATGAAGGCTGTTTTTAGGGGCTTTCGCAGTTCACACCGCTTCCCCAAGCATACCAGCAGTTATCCACCGAAATCTAGCCAGTTGCTTGTAAATCACTGGCCTCTAGCAACCTTGGCAGATGAGATTTTTTCTGTTTTCAACCCTTGGGTTGACTTGCCTGCTGCCGTTTGCCCCTACCCCCGAAGTTCACCTTGTCACCAGCCTGCCAGCGGCGAGCGCCTCACCATCAACCCAAACCCCACTTTGGCGGCTACCAGTAAAGGGCACTCTCACGCGACTAAGCGAGTTCAGCCGACCCACCAGCGACTGGGGTGCCGGGCACCGCGGAGTCGATTTTCTGCCTGAAAGCGCCGTTCTGGCCCCACATGCCGGCCGAATCGCTTGGCTAGGTCTTGCCTTTGGCGTGCCAACCCTGGTTTTGGAGCACGGCGATGGCTCCACCGAGGTTTTCCAGCCGGTTTGCGCTTTGCGGCCGAAGAGAGCTGCGGTTTTGGCCGGTGCCGCGATTGCCAGCTTCTGCGCCTCCAAGCAAAACGACCACTGCAGTCGCCTGGGCTGTGTGCACTGGAGTTATCGGCTAACCGACGGGCAATACCTGAACCCACTGCGAATGGTTGGCTTGATCGGGCCGGCTAAAGTTTCGGTTTAGGCCCGCGGGTGTGCGTTGGCGTACCCCTGCTTAAGTCTTTCAACGCTGACGTGGGTGTAAATCTGAGTGGTGCCAAGACTGGCGTGCCCGAGCAGTTCTTGCACGGCCCTTAGGTCGGCCCCGCCATCGAGCAAATGAGTTGCCGCCGAATGTCTCAGCGCGTGCGGGCCAGCCGCACCACCCGGCGTCGCACCCAAGACGTCGGCCACCAGTTGAAAGATTTGCCTAACCCCCACACGACCCCCGCGTTGGTTCAAAAACAGCGCTCTCGCACTCTTCTCCGATTCTAAAACTGGTCGTCCAAGCTGCAGCCACCGTTCGAGCGCATCACGAGCGGGACTTCCGAACGGAACCATGCGCTGCTTATTGCCTTTTCCAATCACGCGCAAAAGATTGCGCGTGAAATCAATGTCATCAACATTTAGACCGGCGATTTCACTGACACGAGCACCACTCGCGTAAAGCAACTCAACTATCGCTAAGTCGCGCAGGCCGATCGGATTATCTTCGGTTGCTTTAGTGCCCAAGAGATCGAATACGGTGTTCAACGCCTCGCGTGACACCACTTTTGGTAACGCGCGGTTCGACTTTGGGGTTCGCAGTCGCTGACCAGGGTCGGTCGCCAGATGACCCTTGGCATTTAAGAAGCCCGTGAAAGATCTGATCGCGGCACTCTTGCGAGCCAAACTCGATTTTTCAAGCCCCTGCTCGGTGAGCTCAAAAAGCCAGCCGCGCAGGTTATCGAGCCGAATGCCGGTTAGTGAGTTTTCAGAGTTGCGTTTTAGGTATTCAACAAAGTCGTGAACATCGTTTAGGTAACCGCGAACTGTGTTCTGCGAGTAGCCTCGAGCATCGCGCAATTGCGCTTCAAAGGCATCAACCAAGGCTTCGAGTTCCACATTCAGAGATTAGAGCCTGCAAGCCTCCATCTTGAGTAACTGCTCTGAGCAATTCCCTGAAGTTCGAGACTAGTGAGAGCAAGTTTGGTTTCGTGCGGTGTTGTTCCAGCCTTTAGGGCAACTCGCTCCAGTGGTTCAAACTGG
>CAWULM010000106.1:0-2309 GCA_963923635.1 uncultured Micrococcales bacterium
CCGCCGTCTGCGATGACGTGAACGTAGCGGCCGCCAGATTCATCCATGTAGTCGCGGCGAGCGCCAGCAACATCGGCAACCGCAGTTGCCATTGGTGCGTGGATGCCTAGAACGCGACGAGTGGTAGAGGCTGCTCCTCCGCCGAAGCCAACTAACACACCAGCTGCACCGGTGCGCATGAGGTGAAGTGCTGCGGTATAGGTGGCGGCACCTCCGACGATTACCGGAACGTCAAGCTCGTAGATGAACTTCTTGAGGTTTAGTTCTTCGCGAGTTTTTGAAACGTGCTCGGCCGAAACGGTGGTGCCGCGAATGACGAACAGGTCTACGCCGGCCTTCACTACGGTTTCGTGAAACTCTGCGGTGCGCTGTGGTGAGAGTGCGCCAGCGACGGTGACACCTGCTGCGCGAATTTGCGCCAAGCGGTCGCGAATAAGTTCAGGCTTGATTGGCTCTGCGTAGATCTGCTGCATGCGAGCGGTTGCCTGCTCTGGCGAAAGCTTTGAGATTTCGTTGAGCTGCTGTGATGGGTCTTCGTAGCGAGTCCAGAGACCTTCGAGGTCGAGCACACCTAGACCACCGAGCTTGCCGATTGCAATTGCGGTTTCTGGAGAAACCACAGAGTCCATCGGTGCTGCCATGACTGGAAGTTCGAACTTATAGGCATCGATGTTCCAGGTGGTTGAAACATCTTGCGCGTCGCGGGTACGGCGCGATGGAACGATTGCTACGTCGTCAAATGCCCAAGCGCGAGTGCCGCGCTTTCCGCGACCAATCTCAACTTCACTCACAGTTATCTCCTAGCGGGTTCCGTAGTTTGGTGCTTCGACAGTCATTTGAATGTCGTGCGGGTGGCTCTCTTTGAGACCTGCAGCAGTGATGCGCACGAACTTACCTTTTGCCTGTAGTTCGTCGATGGTTTCTGAACCGACGTAACCCATCGATGCGCGGAGGCCTCCGATGAGTTGGTGGGTAACGGTAGCAACGGTGCCGCGGTAAGGAACGCGACCTTCGATGCCTTCCGGCACGAGCTTGTCTTCGCGAAGAACGTCGTCTTGGAAGTAGCGGTCTTTCGAGTAGCTCTTGGCATCGCCGCGAGATTGCATTGCGCCGAGTGAACCCATTCCACGGTAGGTTTTGAACTGTTTGCCGCCAACGAAGGTGATTTCACCTGGTGCTTCGTCGGTGCCGGCAAGTAGCGAGCCGAGCATGACGCTGTTTGCACCTGCAACGAGAGCCTTAGCGATGTCGCCCGAGTACTGAAGACCACCGTCTGCAATTACCGGAACGCCAGCTGGTCGTGCAGCGAGTGATGCTTCATAAACTGCGGTGACCTGCGGCACACCCACACCAGCGACAACGCGGGTGGTGCAAATCGAACCTGGGCCAACGCCAACCTTCACACCGTCTGCGCCAGCATCGACGAGTGCTTGAGCACCCTCGCGAGTTGCTACGTTGCCGCCAATGATGTCGACGTTCTTGGCGAATGGTTCAGCCTTTAGGCGAGCAACCATGTCGGTGACTGCGCGGTTGTGTCCGTGCGCGGTGTCAACGATGAGAACGTCGACTCCAGCATCGATCAAAGTCATGGCGCGCTGCCAGGCATCGTCGCCGACACCGATCGCAGCTGCCACCATTAGGCGACCGGCTGCATCTTTGCTAGCTAGCGGGTACTTTTCGCTCTTGTCGAAGTCTTTGACGGTGATTAGGCCGCGAAGTTTGTTGTGTTCATCAACCAGAGGAAGTTTTTCGATGCGGTTTTGAGCCAGCAACGCGATTGCCTGATCGGTTGAGACGCCGACCGGTGCCGTAATAAGAGGCATCGGAGTCATTACATCTTTAACAAGAGTGGTTGGGCGCTGAACTTCTAGCACAAAGCGCATGTCACGGTTGGTGACGATGCCCACGAGCACGCCGTTGTCGTCAACTACTGGAAGACCTGAAACTCGGTAGTGTCCGCAGAGCGCGTCTACTTCTTGAATGCTTGCGTACGGGTTGGTGGTAACCGGGTTGGTGACCATGCCGGCCTCTGAACGCTTGACCACGTCAACTTCGGCGGCCTGGCGCTCGAGCGAAAGGTTGCGGTGCAGCACACCGATGCCGCCCTGTCGGGCCATGGCGATCGCCATGCGGGCTTCGGTGACGGTGTCCATGGCCGAGGACAGCAGTGGGATGTTCAGACGGATGTTGCGGGTGAACTGGGTGGCGGTGTTAACCGCGCTAGGCACGATGTTTGACTCCCCAGGCAGCAGCAGCACGTCATCGTAAGTGAGGCCTTCGAAAGCGAATGGGTTGTGTGAGGTCATAGC
>CAWULM010000107.1:0-2302 GCA_963923635.1 uncultured Micrococcales bacterium
GACACTTTTTATTTTGAGCTTTCTGTTACTTCGTCGAGCAGTGCTCCACGATGCCTTTCATCGTGTTAACTGCACTGTCGTTGCAAGGGTCGAATGTGGTGATGGTCAAAGTGCCAAGGATGACAATGGCTGCGCACACGATCCAAACCAACCAGACGAGCGACTTACGAAGCCAAACACGCTCCGCGTAATCGTTGATGATCGTGCGCATGCCGTTGGTGCCGTGGATCATGGCGAGCCAAAGCATGATGCCGTCCCACCACTTCCAAAGCGGTTGCGCCCACTTGCCAGCAACGAAACCAAAGTCAATGGCCTGTACACCGGTGATGAAGAGGTTGATAAAGAGGTGGGTGAAGATTAGAACGATTAGCAGTGCGCCGGAAAGGCGCATGTAGAGCCAGCCCCATTTTTCGAGCTTGGCGCGACCGCGTGAGCGAGGGCTGCGAGGTGATTCGATGGTTACCATTTATGCTCCCCAACCGAAGATGTGTGAAAGCTGACGAGGAATGAACCCTGCAAGCATCACTAGGCAGAGGGCAATGACAACCCAGAACATTACGTTCTGGTACTTTGCACCCTTGCGCCAGAAATCAATCAAAATCACGCGAACACCATTGAAGGCGTGGAACAAAATCGCTGCCACCAGACCGATTTCAGCCAATCCGATGATTGGGGTGCGGTAGGTGCTCATTACAGCGTTGTAGCCCTCTGGATTAATGCGAACTAGCGCGGTGTCGAGGGTGTGAACCATTAGAAAGAAGAAAATCGCGATACCGGTGATGCGGTGAAGAACCCACGACCACATCCCAGTTTTTCCGCGATAGAGTGTGCCGGCTGGCAGTTTTGCCACGAGAGTCCTCCTGTATTGGCAACAGCGTTGATGCGCGAATCTGCTACTAGTCTAACCCTGCTCTCAGGTAGGTTTATTTCATGACCCAACCGAGCCCAATGGAGCGTTTCCACTGCGTAATTCCCGCTGGTGGCGTTGGTTCGCGCCTGTGGCCGCTTTCTAGAGCTGCGGCCCCTAAGTTTCTTCACGACCTGACCGGCTCGGGCCAGACCTTGCTGTCGGAGACCTGGAACCGTTTGACCCCGCTGGTCGGCTCAGACCGCATCACAGTGGTTACCGGAAAACCTCACGCCGACGCGGTTCGTCGCCTGCTTCCTGCCCTGGGGGTCGAAAACCTAGTGCTTGAGGAGTCGCCGAGAGACTCTACGGCGGCCATTGCTTTGGCGGCGGCCATCCTCGAGTCGCGCAATAAAGATGTGATTATCGGTTCGTTTGCGGCCGACCACGTGATTCGCGACCAAAAGGCTTTTGAGGCCGTTGTTCGTGAAGCCGTCGATGTCGCTGACAGCGGCAAGATCGTCACCATCGGCATTGCACCGCTGGAGCCGTCAATTGGTTTTGGTTACATTCAGGCTGGAAAGGCGCTCGCCGGTTCACCGACCGCTCGTGAGGTTGAGTCTTTCGTCGAGAAACCAAACCTTGAAACCGCCAAAGAATATGTCGCTTCGGGCAACTATCTCTGGAACGCAGGCATGTTCATTGCGCGTGCCAGTGTGATTCTTGGAATTCTCGCTCAGACCGAACCGAAGTTGCACGCCGAGGTACTCGAAATCGCTTCCGCCTGGGACACCCCAGAACGCGAAGCTGTGCTGCACAAACTTTGGGGCACGCTCAAGAAAGTCGCCATCGACTACTCGGTTGCCGAGCCAGCCGCCGCCCAGGGCCTAGTCGCAGTTGTGCCAGCCACTTTTGAATGGCACGACGTCGGTGACTTCGCAGCCATCGCCGCCCTTCAGTCGAAGGGTCGCGAAGGCCACTTGGCTGTGCTTGGTGACGCTCAAGTTATTTCTGATCACTCGAGCGGAATCTTGGTTGGCGAGAGTGATCGTCTTATTGCACTCATCGGCATGCAAGACGTGATCGTGGTCGATACGCCTGATGCACTTCTGATCACAACTAAAGAGCACGCCCAGCGTGTGAAGAAGATTGTTGAGACGCTTCAGTCAAACGGCCACCGGGAAGTTCTGTAGCGATGGTCTCTAAGCGCGCTCGCTCGCTTGTCGCATTGTCTGCATTGGCCTTGCTGCTGACTGGCTGTTCGACCGCCACACCGACAGCAACACTTACTCCAGTTGATTACCGTGCCTGCCTAGTTACCGAACCTGGAGGTTCGAGCGACGAATCGCTGAACCGCGACGCATACGTTGGTTTGATGCAGGCGGTGGTTGTGCATGGCGTTCAAAAAACGGTCACCTCTTCAACCACGAACGCGACCACCGTTGGCTACACTCG
>CAWULM010000108.1:0-2295 GCA_963923635.1 uncultured Micrococcales bacterium
GCGTGCTCGGCTACCGGTTCTCGATAAGCACCCTTCGCACTGGTGAAAGTTATTGGGCGTTTCAGAATGTCCGCAAAGGCGTCGACTCCAGCGAATGGCAGTTGCACCCATTTGAGTTGGGGATTCTCATCCAGGGTTTTTCGAAGTAACTCGGGTTGGTGGTAGTCGGTCCAAACCAGAGCTTCGACAGAATGGTCAAGTCTGGCAACTTCTCCTCCCGCCTTCTTGACTGCATCGGTGAATGCTTGAAGCACTGAAGGTTCGATGGCGACCTTTCTTGACGCCGTCATCGCTGATTTCTGATTTGATGCAACTCAGCTGTTAGGCGCACTAGTTCGCGGTCAACTTCAGCTTGGGTAGCTTCATCGCCAGCCGCTTCGGCAGTTCGACGTTTGCCCTTGAGTTGGTTTTTCTCATATTCGATCGACTTGAGAAGTGCTGCCGTTACTACCCCTTGACCTACTCGAAGGCGATTCTCGTGGTCGGTGGCGTTGATTGGCAGAATGGCGAGTTCTCGCGCAGTCACTTTGTACTCTTCAGGGACCATCTCAATTGTTTTTTCGAGAAGGTTGGCTGCAGGCTCGGATTGGCGAACGGAGTAAACCACTCGCGCAATTTCTAGGAACAGCGGCGATAC
Source organism: uncultured Micrococcales bacterium (assembly GCA_963923635.1). GTDB lineage: Bacteria > Actinomycetota > Actinomycetes > Actinomycetales > Microbacteriaceae > Rhodoluna. The sequence continues at coordinate 638 of CAWULM010000108.1, forward strand.
AAAGTTGGCGCGGGCAATTCGCGCGAACTGCTCGAGCGTGCAGGTTTCGGGTAACTGCATTAGTACCGCCAGAAGCGTGCGCTCAAATTGAACTGCAGGATCATCGAGCTTCAACGGTGGTGGTGCGTCAACGCCTGGTGCGTCGGCCGACACAGCCATAGGCGACACCGTGGACTTGCGTTGCTTCTTTGCGCTTTCGCTGACCAGTTGAGCAACCGATGTGCGCTCGAGAGAGGTGAGATCAGAGACGTATTTTTCATAAACCGCACGCATCACGGTGTCTTCGATCTGGGCTAGTAGAACTGCTGCGGCTCGAGCCGCACCAACTTGACCTTCTCGCGAAGCAAGATCGAAATTAGTCATGCTGCGCTGAATGGCCCATTCGAGTAGTGGGCGCTTGGCTGCAATCATGTCGCGAACCGCCTGGTCTCCACGTTTGGTACGCAAATCGCTCGGGTCAAGCCCGTCTGGACCCACAGCGATGTATGTCTGAGCGTTATGTTTTGATGCATCGTTGAACGCGCGAAGAGCAGCCTTTTGACCAGCCTCGTCAGGGTCAAAATTAAAGATCACCTGAGCACCAACTGAAGGGTCATTAGAAAGAATGCGATTCAGAATGCGAATGTGTTCGTCGCCGAAAGCAGTTCCGCAGGTTGCAACTGCCGTTTGAATACCAGCCAAGTGGCAAGCCATTACATCGGTATAACCTTCGACAACAACGACCTGCTGCTGCTTGGCTATTTCGCGCTTAGCCAAATCGATTCCGTAGAGCACCTGGCTCTTGTGATAAACCGGCGTTTCAGCAGTGTTCAAGTATTTAGGACCATTGTCGTCATCAAAAATTTTGCGGGCACCAAAACCTATGACAGCATTCGCTTGATCGCGAATTGGCCAAATAACGCGGCCACGAAACTTGTCGAATACTCCACGCTCAGACTTGCTAGCCAAACCTGCCGTAACCAGTTCTTCTTCACTGAAACCTTGAGATTTCAAGTGATTGCTGAGTTCTGACCAAGCCTTTGGCGCCCAGCCGAGTGAAAACTTACGGCAGGCCTCCAAATCGAACCCGCGGTCAGCTAGCAAGTCGCGACCCGGTTTTGCCTCATCAAGTTCAAAGCGTGATTGAAAGTACTCAGCCGCCGCCTGATTAGCCTCTAGTACTCGTGCACGCTGATTGTGCTCGCCTGCACTCGGCCCACCTTCTTCATAAGTCAAGGTATAGCCAATACGGCTAGCAAGGCGTTCAACCGCCTCGGGGAAGGTGAGCGAATCTAAGCGTTGCAAGAACTCATAAACATTTCCGCCAGCCTTGCAGCCAAAGCAGTGGTAGAAACCCTTACTCGGCGAAACGGTGAAAGACGGAGACTTTTCGTCGTGGAAAGGGCATCGACCCTTGAGTTCGCCGACACCTGCTGATTTGAGCTGGACGTACTCACCTATGACATCGGCGATGTTGGTGCGCGAACGCACCTCTTCGATGTCTTTCTGCGAAATTCGTCCAGCCATGTCTAAATCCTAGAGGTCGCTACCGACTAGTCGATCGTGCCAAAGTCGGGCCCCCTGGTCGGTGAGCAAGGCAATTTGGTCTACGACCACTCGGCGCTGAGCGGCCTCATCAGAGGCACCTCGCCACAGCGCTGAACATTGAGCGTCCAGGT
>CAWULM010000109.1:0-2264 GCA_963923635.1 uncultured Micrococcales bacterium
TTCCGTATAGAGATTCGGTCTGAGTGTTCATGCGAATCGCACGAAGCTTTGCCAATACCGCGTCTAGTTTGCTTTGCGTTTGTGCTAACTGAAGTTGAAGTTTGCGATACTCGCGCAGCGTGGCCACTTCATATTCGTAACCACATGGACACTTGACGGTTTTCTGACCTTCGAGGTCTTCTGCTGTGAAGCTGTGACCACAAATCGAAGTGGTAAATTCGCCAGCGCTGAGTTTGGCACTTACTGGTGCGGCAACCGTGGTGATGTTCGATGCCGTCATGTCCACCGTCGTCGCGCGTGGCACAGGTGTGCTGTTCGCAGCCGTGGTGTTATAAATCGCAGGCGGCACAACACCTTGCGCGTTGTTCTTGTTCTGTTTGCGCACCGCTGCCACGACTGCGATTAGTCCAACCACAAGAATGAGTGGCAGTATCACGCCACCTGAGTTAAAGCCAATGATGGTTAGCAGTGGTAGGCCCATGAGCACCATGCAGCCAATGCCGAAACAATTCAATGAAGATGACTTATTAGAAGACATCAGGATCCCCATTCCTTTTACCTTGTGGCTAGCGTAACCGAGTCGCCATTCATAACGAAAAGTACGAGAGGCAGTTGTTACCCAATCGTAACCGCCTTATTTGGCTGGTTTTGCCGCTTTATATTCGCGCTTGATAACAAAGAAGGTTCCGCGAATCTCGCCAGCGAGCTTTGACTTCTGGCGAGCAAACTTGAATTTCTCGGCAAGTTCGTCTGGAACATCCATGCCCATTGAAAGCTTGAAACCTACCGCGCGCTTGCCGGCATTGGCGACGGTGTAAAGCACATTAATGGCCAAGCCGCTCTGGTAGAAAACGTAGGTCCAGCGAATACCGTCAACCATCATCTCGGTTGCTTCCAGCGGCTTCGACTTGATCTTGATGTCGCGCTCGGTAAGGACTTCAGCAACGTAGTCAACCAGGTGTTTCGCGTCTTTCGCTGGAGTGGTTGCGAAATCGATGTCGTACTTGTTCTTGAAGTAGCGTGCCTCGTTAGCGCGTAGTCCTGCCAGCGCTTCTGCCACAGGTGACGATTCGAGTCCCTTGGTGCTGACATTTACGAAATCGACCTTGGTTGGCATTGCTCCCTTTCAAGACTGTTGAGCGAATCCCAGTCTAAGTCGCGGCAAGTAACATTTATATAGGTTCAACCCAAAGAAGTGGCACCATGAGCAACCAGCAACTTATCCGCGACTTTCGCCCAGACCGCAACCTAGGTCTCGAGCTGGTGCGTGCGACAGAAGCCGCCGCTATCGGCGCAAGACACCACATCGGCAAGGGCGACAAGAACGTCGCCGACGGTGCGGCTGTGGACTCGATGCGTGCGTTTTTAGCAACCGTCGACATGCGTGGCGTTGTGGTAATCGGCGAGGGTGAAAAAGACAACGCACCGATGCTCTTTAATGGCGAAGAAGTTGGCAACGGCAACGGACCACACTGTGACATCGCGGTTGACCCGATTGACGGAACTAGCCTCGCTGCTGCTGGTCGCCAAAATGCACTCAGCGTCATCGCGGTTGCCGACCGAGGATCAATGCTCGACGCCTCTGCAGTTTTTTATATGAACAAAATCGTTGCCGGCCCTGCCGCAGTTGGAGTATGCGACATTCGACTTCCGATCGCCGAAAACATTCGCCTTCTCGCAAAAGCAACCGGCAAAGACGTCTCCGAAATTGTTGTGGCAACACTCGACCGCCCTCGCCATGCCGGTTTGATTGAGGAGATTCGCACCGCCGGGGCATCGACGCGGCTTTTGCTTGACGGCGACGTGGCCGGTGGAATTCAGGCTGCTATGTACGGAAGCCGCATCGACATGTGTGTCGGCGTTGGCGGCAGCCCTGAAGGCATCGTGACCACCTGCGCCATCAAGGCTCTCGGTGGCTTCATTCAGGGCATGCTTCAACCCAAAGATGACGCCGAGCGCGAGCGCGGTTTAGCCTCGGGCTTGAAGTTTGATCATGTTTACGAAGCCGACGAACTTGTGAAAAGCAACAACACGCTCTTTGTGGCAACCGGCATCACCGACGGAAGCCTGCTTGCTGGCGTGCGTCGCAAAGGCCCAATCATCGAAACGGACAGCCTCATTTTGCGCAGCGCCAGCGGAACCGTTCGCCGCATTCGCTCCGAATATGATGCCGACCGCTGGCAGTAAGTAGACTCGAAATATGAAACGCAAGTTTGCAGTGGCGCTCGCAGCAGCAGCCATTTTCACAATGATTCCGATGCAGG
>CAWULM010000110.1:0-2256 GCA_963923635.1 uncultured Micrococcales bacterium
GCGCTTGCGTGATTTGGTAGTTGCGCACATCAGGAACCGCAACCAAACCATCTGAGATGGTGAGGTTCACGGTTCCTCCTTGGGCGAGCATGGTGCCCGCGATCGGGTCGGTTTCGATAACCAGACCCTTAGCAATCGTGGATGAGTGTGCCTGAACGATTGTGCCGAGCGTTAGGTTGGCAGCATCGAGCGCAGCTTTCGCTGTGGTTTCATCCATGCCGGCAAGTGTTGGCATTTGCACCTGAGTCTTACCGCTAGAAACGTAGACGGTGATCAGGGTGTTCTTGCCAACTTCGGTGCCGGCAGTTGGATCGGTGCGAGTGACGCTGTCAGCAGGAACGGTGTCGCTGACTTCGTACTGTTTCTGCACCAGTAGGTGTTGCCCCTTGAGCGTTGCACTGGCTTGATCAAAAGTTTGGTTGCGCACATCAGCCACGGCAATGTTGTCTGCGGTTGGGTTGATGTTTGGAAGTGATGCGGTTAGCAAGAAGCCGAGGGTCACGAAGATGAATACGACTGCTGCCGAACCGAAACCCCAGAACAAACCTGGGTTTTGCAACATCTTCTTCGTTTTGGTTGCGGTGGTAGTTGCACCTTCGTCACCACCGAGACCCTCGAAGCTGACACCAAGAGTTTTGAATGGGTCGGTGTCAGGGTCAGCGTCGAGCACCTGCGGAACTTCTTCGCGCGGGGCATCCCAGTTGTGAGTTTCCATCGCCTGAGTTGGCAGTGGCTCTTCAACTATTGGCTCTTCGGGCGTGTGCCATTGTGCTTCAACAGGCTCAGCTACAGGTTCTTCAAGAACTTCTTCATCAGGAGTCTGAACGTCGATGTCGCTGAGTGCGCCGTTGATGATTGCCTCGAACTCGTCAAGCGAGTTGAGTACGTTTGCTGCTTCAGGAGTTAGGTCGTGAACCGGAACTTCTTCAACCACAGGGTTTACCAGCAGGCCGTCAACATCATGCTGCTGGTCAAAGGCTTCAGGTTCGTTAGTGAACTCGATTCCAGGCAACGATGAGTCAATCGGAATTTCTGGAACGTCGATGCTTGCAGCGAGCAGGTGCTCGCGGAAGTCTTCTGCACTTTGGAAGCGTGCGTCGCGATCTTTCGCAAGTGCGCGCAGAACAACTTCGTCGAGTTCGCGACTGATGCGTGGATTGTGAACCGAAGGTGGAGTGACCGCTTCGCTGACGTGCTGGTATGCAACCGAGACTGCGGTGTCGCCTTTGAACGGTGGACGACCGGCAAGCATTTCATATAGAAGAACGCCGGTTGAGTAAAGGTCGGTGCGGTGGTCAACCACTTCGCCGCGAGCTTGTTCAGGGCTGAAGTATTGTGCTGTGCCAACGATGCCGTTGGTGTGTGCTTGAGTTGCGCTCGAGTCGCTCACTGCGCGCGCGATGCCGAAGTCCATCACCTTCACCAAACCGGTGTCGGTGACCATGATGTTTGCTGACTTGATGTCGCGGTGAATCACGCCTGCGCGGTGTGAAAATTCGAGAGCGGTCAGCACACCTTCCGCGTAACCGATTGCTTCTGGGACGCTGATCTCTCGCTGGTGCATGAGGTCGCGAAGCAGGGTGCCGCGAACGTATTCCATGACGATGTAAGGAGTCTTGCGTTCGTTGCCGTTGAAGTCGGTAGAGATTTCTTCACCGGCATCGTAAACACGAACGATGGTTGGGTGAGCCATGCGGGCAGAGGCTTGAGCTTCTTGGCGGAAGCGTGCTTCGAAAGTTGGGTCGTTGGCGAGGTCAGACTTCAAGAGCTTGATGGCGACCTTGCGACCGAGGCGGGTATCCATGCCTTCGTAAACGTCAGCCATGCCGCCGCGACCGATCAAGCTGCCGACCTCATAGCGGTCGGCAATCATGCGCTTGTCTTCACTCATAATGCCTCTATTTCTACTTCTAAAGTCTAACTGCCGACCTGTTTTGCACTATTGGTTGGTGCTGTCGGGTTGCACGTCGTAATAGGTGATTGTCACGGTGTCACCCTGGTGCAAAGTGCCCAGCGGACTTGCATCGTAAACCGTGTTCAAAAGAGGGTCATCGGCTGCAACCTGCGTGCCAGCAACCGGATTCACCATCAGGCCGAGCGACTCGAGGTAGCCGGTCGCTGTGTCGAGCGGCATGCCGTCGATGTCGCTGAGCAGAACCACGACAGTGCCGTCGGTCGGTGTTGGTGTTGCACTCGGTGTCGGGCTCGGCGAGGTGCTTTCTGATTGCGAAGGGCTCGGGCTAGGGTTCGGGTTTG
>CAWULM010000111.1:0-2245 GCA_963923635.1 uncultured Micrococcales bacterium
GGTCTTGTACTCTTCACAGCCAACGCAGTAGCTGCCTTCGTAAGAACCGCGATAGATGAACCCGGTGTCGTAAAGGTGTTGCAAGAACTTCTGAACGTTCACTTCGTGGCGCTCTTCGGTGGTGCGAATGAAGTCTTGGTTGTCGATGTCGATGGTCTCGAGCAGTGGAAGCCAAGCGTCGTGCACCAGCTGGTCGGTCCAGGCTTGTGGGGTGCTACCGTTGCCGACCGCGGTGCGCAGAATCTTTTCGCCGTGCTCGTCGGTGCCGGTTAGCAAGAATGAGTCTTCGCCACGCTGACGGTGCCAGCGGGCTAGAACGTCGGCAGCCACCTCGGTGTAGGCGTGACCGATGTGCGGGGCATCGTTCACATAAAAGATTGGCGTCGTGGCATAGAACGACTTACCTGAACGTGTGGCTGGCATCTGTCTAGTTTAATCTCTCGCGTCAAGCGCACGCTGGTAGAGCTCTGATTTGCTTACCGAATTTAACGAGGCGATTTCAGACACTGCATCTTTCAGACGCACACCGGTTGACTGCATTTTGAGCACATCCAGAACCAACTCGTCCATGTCGCGAGCAGTCTTTTGTGCCCCCGCCATCACCAAGACCATCTCCCCCTTGGGCTCACCCTGAGCCCAAGCAATCAGGTCGGCGAGCGTGCCGCGCTCGGTGTGCTCGAACTTTTTAGTGAGCTCTCGACTGACCGAAGCCCTTCTGTCGGTGCCAAATACCTCGGCAGCCACCTTCAAAGAATCTAGGATGCGATGCGGCGATTCGAAGAACACCATGGTTCGGCTCTCGCCCGCCAGCGCCTCAAATGCGCTGCGGCGTTCGCCATCTTTGCGAGGCAGAAAGCCTTCGAAGGTAAAACGGTCCGTTGGCAAGCCACTCACGGCGAGCGCCGAGATCACCGCCGAAGGCCCTGGAACCACCGATACGTCGATGCCAGCTTCGACCGCAGCCCTAACCAGCAAAAAGCCTGGGTCGCTCACGGTTGGCATGCCAGCGTCGCTTACCACTACGACATCCTCGGTGGTGGCAATCTGCAAAAGCTGTGAAAGCCGCTCTGACTCGTTGTGTTCGTGCAGGCTGTAGAGCTTTGCGTGCAACTTGATGCCTAGCAATCCGGCCAGTTTGGTTAGGTTGCGGGTGTCTTCGGCTGCGATGTGAGAGGCCCCGACAAGAAGTTCGCGCAGACGTGGCGAGGCATCGGCCAGGTTGCCAATTGGGGTCGCCGCGAGAATGAGCACTCTCTATTTTCGCAAACTAGGCTGGTCTCGTGAGTGAAATCGTTCAGAATCGCGGGTTAGTGGCCCGGGCGCGCTCGGTCGGCGACCGCTTCGGCATCTGGCTGATTCTGCTTCTCGGTGCTCTCACGCGCTTCATTGGGCTGGGTTACCCAAAGCAGCTGGTGTTCGACGAAACCTACTACGTCAAAGATGCCTACACTCTGAGCAAGCTCGGTTACGAAGCGGCTTGGCCAGATACCGCGAACAACTCTTTCACTTCGGGCAACCCAAATGTCTTCTACACGAACGAAGCAAGTTTTGTAGTTCACCCTCCTCTTGGAAAGTGGATCATCTCGCTCGGTATCAACCTGTTCGGCGCGCAAAACTCTTTCGGTTGGCGCTTCAGCGTCGCCGTGCTCGGCACCGCAGCAATCTTCTTGATCTATCTAGTCTCGGCCAAGCTTCTCGGTTCGAAGCGCTGGGCCTTAGTCGCAGCTTTTCTGCTAGCCATCGATGGTCACGCAATCGTGTTGTCGCGCACGTCACTACTCGATGGCATCCTGATGTTCTTCGTTCTGCTCGGTTTCTACTTCCTATTGCTCGACCGCGAACGCAGTTTCTTGCAACCACTGCGACGCCCGTGGCTGGTTGCCATGTCGATCACGCTCGGCGCTGCAGCCGCAGTGAAATGGTCTGGCCTTTATGTTCTGGTTTTCTTCGCCGCCTACGTTTTAGTCAGTGACCTGCTGCGCTGGTGGAAACTCTCTGAAGGCAAAGGTTGGCCTGGCCAGGTTGTTCTGCGTGCTGCATCCACGTTCGTGCTTACCCTGCCACTTGCCGTTCTCACCTATCTCGCCAGCTGGACCGGTTGGCTAACCACCAGCGGAGGGTATTTTCGCGATTACGTTTACCCCAAAGGCGAGCTAACTCCGCTTCTTGCGTGGATGCCCGCACCGCTGCAAGCGCTGTGGTACTACCACACCGAGGCTTACAACTTTCACGTCAATCTGCACGC
>CAWULM010000112.1:0-2240 GCA_963923635.1 uncultured Micrococcales bacterium
GGTTTTGTTCTGAACCTGGGCTTGGACCAGCTGCTCGATGGCCCTTGGGTCTTGAAGCGCGGTGCGAACCACATCGAGGCTGCGACCCCCGATGCCTTTAGGTGCAAGGGCAACAGCGGCAAAGGTTTCTGATGCGAGGCCTGGAACCTGGGCGTTTAGTTCGGCGCGAAGGGCCGTTACGATCTGGGTCAGCGAGGTGCCGGCGGCTAGGGCATCTTGCTCGGAAATGCCCACGTAGAGCGCGAATCCGCGGGCTTCGGTGGTGTTTTGGGGGTTATTTTCGGTCATTTTGACTTTCTGGGGCGTTAGTGAGTGGGCGATTACGGGTCGCTTCTTTGCGAATTGGTGCCAGATTTGGCGGATTTGGTGCGGCTAAAAGGGTGGATTTTTAGGCGCACATTCGCATGCACATAACGCTGCACATCGACATTTCAGGCATGCCAAAAGTGGCTCCTGAAACTACGATCTTCGATGCGCTGTTAGTCATGAAACTTAGCGTAGCAAAAATGTCCGGCCAGAGCCATTTTGCCCAGTCAAATCAAGGATTTTTGCAAATCTGGCCTTATCGAAAATTGACTGGGTTTTTTGCCAATTTCCCTGTTATTCACTCGTAAAAGCGCAATAGAATAAAGACAAGCGAATTTCGAGGGTATCGCGAGACGAAACTTGGGGATGCATTCCTTGGTTACTGTCCACAAACCCTTGACATACGCTCCGCCAGATTCTTGAGGGGGAATGGTGTTTAGGTTCGGAAGCCACCTAAGGTGGGCGACAGTAGTCGCCACCTCAGCGTTGCTTGCACAAACACTCCAAGTTCTCCCAGCTTCCGCAGTTCAAACTTCTTCGCAAACACCAACCCTCAGTGTTTCGAAATCTGCAATTGCGTGGAACCAATCAACAACCGTCAGCACAAACTCAGTTGGCCTTCACGCTGCGCTTTTTGTTGACGCAAAGTTCTGCGCTGATCTCGGCGAAGCATCCACGAAGAATGCAACCGGAGAATCGTGGAACGTTAGCTGGGGAGTGAACTCGCTCGCTTACTCATGCACCAAGAGCACCGCGGGTCACATTGCGCAAGTGAAGCTCTACGAAGGTCAGAGCGCGAGTGCAAAAACTCAGTTCCTAGCTGCAAGCAAAACCATCGCACTAGCACCTGCAGTTGCACCTGACGTGAAGTCCGTAACCGTTGCACCTTCTGCGAAGTTTGGTTCATCGGTTCTTGAAGCAACCGTGAACGGCGCAGTTGGAACCACCGGTTCAATCGCGTGGCGCATCGATGGTGTTGTCATCAAGGGCGCAACTGGTGCGCAGTATGTTCTCGCGCAATCTGATTACGGTCACGCAATCACCGCAGTGGTTACCGTTCACACCGACGGACTCGTCGATGCACACGCTTTCTCAAACGAGTACACACCAGTTGCACCATCAACCGATGACTCGCTTTCATCGCTAACCATCAACGGCCGCGACGCATCGCAACCAGGAACCATCATCACCGTTCCTGCTGGCACGACTTCGGTCGACGTCAAGTACACCAAGAGCGAATCGCACGCAAAGGTTTGGGTTCTCGGTGCTGACAACCTGCACGACGGAAACAACCTCATTCGCGTTGTGGTCGTTGCGCAAAACGGCAACAGCCAGATCTACACCGCAAACGTAGACGTTCAATCTTCAAGCGACACCTCGCTCAGCAAGTTCAACATCGTCGTCGACGGCCAAACCCTCAACGCCCTCGACCTCGGCAACTCGCGCGTGGTGTTCATTCCAGCTGGCACCACCTCTGTTCAGACCCAGGTTGTCACCAACGACCCAGACGCTATGGCTCTGGTTGTTGGCTCGACCGGTTTGGTCGACGGCAGCAACACCCTGATCGTCAAGGTCATCGCAGCCAACGGAGTTTCGACTCAGGAATACCGCGTCACGCTGGTTGCCTCAACTGAACCAACCGGCATCAAGCGCAGCGCACTGGGTGACCCGCTACCGTCTAGCGATGCAACCCTTTCGGCATTTAAGGCCAACGGCGTTGACGTCAGCTCGGGCGATGTAATCAACCTGCCAAACGGCTCGACCAGCATCGACATCGTCGCAACCCCAACCGACGCGAACGCAACCGTTGACGTCATCGGCGAATCGACCCTGTCAACCGGCAGCAACGTAGTCACCGTCGAGGTCACCGCCGAAGACGGAACCATCGTCAGCTACACCCTGACCGTCAACGTCGATGCCTCCAGCGATGCCAC
>CAWULM010000113.1:0-2222 GCA_963923635.1 uncultured Micrococcales bacterium
CGAGAGTAGGTGACGCCGTCTTTTTTGCAACGAACCACCACAAAGGTCTCGAGGTATTGCGAGCGAACTGGGTCGAGCAATTCGGCTCCGCCTTCGCTGCATGACTGCCAGTCGGCCCAGATGATTGCTACAGCGCCAGGGTTCTCATCAGCGAGTTCTAGGTCGGCGGGCAGAATGGCGCGAACGTTCTTCGGGTCGGTTAGGTACTCAACAGTGAGTAGGGTTCCCGAGTAGTACCAAGGCATCGGCGGCACGATTGAAGATTTACCCGACGGGGTTAGCGGGGCGAGAAATCCTTTGAGTTCAGTCATGCAACAAGCCTAGCGAATCGTTTGTTTCCAAATAAATTCGCCAAAATCAGTTTTATAACGATTTAGTCAACCCAGCCAAACGCGGTGATCTGAACTTGACCCAAGCTCGATACTTCGGCAATCTTGCTAGTAATCGTTTATACCCAAACGATTATTATCTCAATGAGGAGAGACACCTATGTCTAATAGCTCTACAGAATCTGGTCTGCACAAGGGCAGACTCGGTGTCGTAGGCATCGTATTCTTCGTGGTGGCAGCCGCGGCTCCACTGGTCGGTATGACCGGTGCCGTGCCAGTGGCCATGCTGCTGGGAAACCAAGCCGGAACCCCAGGAACTTACCTGCTCGTCGGCCTAACCCTTCTTGTCTTCTCGGTCGGTTATGCCGCAATGAGCCAGAAGGTAACCAACACTGGAGCATTCTTCGCATACGTCGGTAAAGGTCTCGGCAAGCACGCCGGTGTCTCATCGTCGTTCGCAATGCTTGTCGGTTACATCACCATCCAGTTGGCAATCTACGGATTCATCGGCGGTGTGATGTCGGGTCAGATCGCAGCACAAACCAATGGCGCGCTCAACCTCACTTGGTGGCAATGGGCGCTCATCTGTTGGGTGCTCGTAACTGGTCTGTCGCTCTTGAGCGTGGATGTCGGCGCCAGGGTTCTCGGTGTGCTCATGATCGCCGAACTTGCAACTTTGGTAATCACCTCGGTTGCGGTAATCATCAACCACGGTTCATCGTTCAACATCGGTAACTCATTCAGCCTTGACGCAATCTTCTCTGGTGGATTCTCTGGTGGAGCAGGTATCGCAATCGCATTCGCATTCGCATCGTTCATTGGTTTCGAAGCAACCGCAATCTACGGTGAAGAGTCGAAAGACCCTAAGCGCGTTGTTCCTCGTGCAACCTACTGGGCTATCGGAATCATCACCGGCCTATTTGCACTGACCTCTTTCGCTATGGCTTCGGCTATGGGCAGCGACTCAGGTTCGGTTGCGGGTTACGTTCTAAAGTGGTCAACCCTCGGTGGCGCACCCCTCGCAAACCCAGCAGGTGTTATCTTCAGCATCGCTGACGACAACCTTGGTGGTAGCTGGATGTCAACCATCATGAGCTGGCTAGTTATCTCGAGCTCGTTCGCTGGAATTCTTGCATTCCAGAACGCGATCTCGCGCTACCTATTCGCACTTGGTCGCGGTGGTGTTCTTCCTAAGATGCTTGCACGCACCAACAAGTCGGGTGCTCCACAGAACGGTGTCATCGTTACTTCGGTGATCGCTGCTGTAGTCATCATCTGGTTTGCCGCACTAGGTCTAGACGGAATCGCTAACCTCTTCACCTGGATGAGCGCTATCACCGCAGTCGCAATCATGTTCGTTGAGATCTTGGTTTGCTTCGCTGTAGTTGCTTACCTAGGTAAAGACGCCAGCGTGAACAAGTTCAAGTCAGTAGTTGCACCTTTGATTGCAGCTGTTGGTCTTGCATTTGGTACCTACATGCTGATGAGCCGTTTCAACCTGCTTGGAAACCTCGCCCCTGAAGGCGTTGACCCAAGTGCGGCTGACACCTCATGGCAACTCTCAGGTTTCGGTTGGTTCTTGGTTCTGCTTCCATTCATCGCAGCTGCGATTGGTATGGTTCTGAGCCTCGTGAACAACCGCAACGAGAAAGAAGAACTTCTAGCTGACATTCTCGGCTAGTAGCTAAAAAGGGTAGTGCGCTTGGGTTATCCCGGCGCACTTTCCTTTTAACCTGTAATGGTGCCTAAACCAAAAACCTCGTCGATGCGTGCCGCCGCAGTCCTGGCAAGCGCATCGCTGTTTTTGGGGCTAACCGGCGCCAGTGCCAACGCTGCTGGCACCAGTTGCACCGCTAATGCACAGCTGGCTAGCAAGTCGCTTGGAAAGTTCTA
>CAWULM010000114.1:0-2209 GCA_963923635.1 uncultured Micrococcales bacterium
TTCTTAGAGCGCTGGGTTGAAGCCACCGAACACCACCTGAAGATATGAAGTTATTGAAGCCCAAACACCGGTCGCCATCAGAATGCCCAGCAGCACCAGCAAGGCGCCACCGGCGATGTTGAAGGCGCGAATGTGCTTCTTCACAAACTGCACCGAGTTCTTTGCCCAACCGAAACCAAGCGCGATGAGAATGAACGGAACACCGATGCCAAGCGAGTAAAACACAGCGAGCACGACGCCTCTCGCCGCAGAACTGCTGTCAAGTGAAAGACTCAAAACCGCCGACAGGGTTGGGCCAATGCAAGGCGTCCAGCCGATTCCAAAGGCAAATCCAAGCAGCAGAGCGCTGAGCAGACCAGAGCGCGGCGTCACCTGAAATTTGAAGCTGCGTTGCAGCCACGCTAAGCCGCCAATCATGACTAGGCCCAGCAGAATCACAAGCACGCCGAGTACGCGTTCGATGATTGCGGTTTTACCAACCAGAAATGAACCAACCGAACCAGCGGCTGCGCCGAGCAGCGTGAACACGGTGGTGAACCCGGCGACAAACAAAGCAGCGCCACCCAACAAGCGAGCTCGACTTGCAGAACTTCCCGAAACGAAACCGAGGTAACCCGGAACCAGAGGAAGAACGCAAGGAGAAAGAAACGAAACCAAACCGGCAAGCAGCGCCAGCGGAATTGCTGCCAGCAGCGAACCATTCAGAATAATTTCGCGCAAGAGCTACTTCTCACTTACCGCGGTTTTGATTAGTGCACGCAAAATGCTTGGATCGAATCTTCCAAGTATGCGAGCCGACACTCTGCCGTGACGATCGAGCACCAACGTGGTTGGCACCGCAGACGGAGTCACGATTCCGGTGAAAGCGAGAACGACGTTGCCGTTCGAGGCATCCATGACGCTCGGATACTTCAGCTCGAAACGTCGGTCAAATGCCAATGCAGTTTGAGCCGTGTCGCGAACATTCACACCCAAGACCTCAACACCCTGCGAAGCAAAGTCATCAGAGATTTTTTGCAATGCAGGTACCTCTGCGCGACATGGTGCGCAGCCCGCGTACCAGAAGTTGAGCACCACAACTTGCCCGACCAAATCGGTGTTGCTAATTACTCCGCCGCTTTCGGTGACACCGGTCCACGGTTTTGAAGTTAGGCGAGAAGCCGGATTTTGAAATTCGGTGACGGTGCCATCGCCAGCGATGTATTCCTTGTTGTCGCCGCTGCGAAATTGATTCGCCAAATTGTCATTCGAAGTGCAGGCACTAAGTAGCAACGTCGATGCCGCGAGCGCCACCGCTGCAACTGAACGAACCGCCTTAGCCGCAAACATCAAACCGCACCTTTGTCTTTAGCGATGATGCTCGAAGCCGGGTTGCGGTAATCGATCTCTACCCAATTGCCATCGCTAGTGCGTTCGATGGTCGTGATGCTCGAAAGAGCACAGCGTCGTTTGCTCGGGTTGTGTTGAAGACGGGCACCTTCTAGATGACGGTGCACCATCCAGATCGGAAGTTGGTGGGTGACGATGGCAACGTCGGTGCCGTCGACAGCTTTAGAGATGTCGTTGATGGCGTCCATCATGCGAGCGACGATGGCGACGTACGGCTCACCCCACGAAGGTGTGAGCGGGTTGCGCAGGTGAAAAGCGAGGTGCGGGCGAAGAGCAATCGTCTTGGCTGACGGCTTCTTGCCCTGAAAAATGTTGTACGGCTCGATAAGGCGATCGTCGATCTGTGGCTCAAAGCCGTAAAGCTCCTGAACGTGCTCGGCAGACTCGCGAGTGCGGAGCAGTGGCGATGCATAGAGAGCGGCCAGTTTGACCTTGCGGTCTTTCAGGTCGGCAGCTGCCGCTGCTGCCATTTGATGGCCGGCCTCCGACAAGGCGAAGTGAGGCAGTCGCCCGTAAATCACTCCGTCGGGGTTGTGAACTTCCCCGTGACGAATCAAGTGAACACGGTTGGCGGGCATATACCTATTCTACCTTCGCTAAACTTGAGGCTAGACGGCGGCCCAGCGCATTCAGCGCACTCCCAGCCACCACGAAAGCAAGGATGAAATGCGCGAACGCACTCTCGTCAAAGATCTCGCTGCCCGCGAAGACGGCCCAGTAACCCTCGGCGGTTGGGTCGAAAAGCTTCGCGACCAGAAGCGCATTCAGTTCATCATTCTGCGCGACGAATCTGGCGACGTTCAGGTCACCTACCCTCGCC
>CAWULM010000115.1:0-2202 GCA_963923635.1 uncultured Micrococcales bacterium
CTGATTGTTCACGGCTGGCTGTATGTGTTTTACCTGTACACGAACTACAGAATGTACAGCGAGCTTCGCTGGAAGTTTGGACGTTTGATTTTGATGGCCATCGGTGGCGTGGTTCCACTTTGGTCGTTCTTCAGTGAGCGTCACTTCCACCGTCTAGCAGTTGGAGAGAAAAATTAACCAACCAGTTTTAGTCGTTGACTTTGGTGCGCAGTACGCGCAGCTGATTGCTCGTCGCGTTCGCGAGGCTGGCGTTTACAGCGAGATCGTTCACCACAATGTCACTGCCGCTGAGGTAAAGGCAAAGAACCCGGTCGCAATCATTCTTTCTGGTGGCCCTTCCTCTGTTTATGAAGATGGTTCACCGCAGCTCGATGCAGAGATTCTTAAGCTTGGCATTCCGGTGCTTGGCATTTGCTACGGTTTCCAAACTCTGGCAAACCTTCTCGGTGGTCGAGTCGACAAGTCGGGTAAGCGCGAATACGGCGCAACCGAACTGAAGGTTTCGGCCGGGGGAGAGATTCTGGCTGGCCAGCCATCCGAGCAGATTTGCTGGATGAGTCACGGTGACCAGGTGATGGAAGCTCCTGCTGGTTTTGAGGTGCTCGCATCGACCGACATCACGCCGGTTGCCGCTTTCGCAAACTCGGAGCGCAAGATTTACGGTGTGCAGTGGCACCCTGAGGTGAAGCACTCTCAGTTTGGGCAGAAGGTTCTCGAGAACTTCTTGCACAACGCTGCTGGCATTGCACCAACCTGGAACTCGGGCAACGTTATCACCGAGCAGGTTGAGAAGATTCGCGCGCAGGTTGGAACCGACAGGGTCATCTGTGGTCTTTCTGGTGGCGTTGACTCTGCCGTTGCCGCTGCGTTGGTTCACAAGGCTGTTGGCGATCAACTTGTTTGCGTGTTTGTTAACCACGGTTTGCTTCGCGAGGGTGAGGCTGAGCAGGTTGAGCGCGACTACGTTGCGGCGACCGGCATTCGTCTTGTCGTTGTTGACGCTGAGAAGAAATTCTTGGATGCACTCGCAGGCGTTTCAGACCCAGAGACCAAGCGCAAGATTATTGGTCGCGAATTTATTCGCACCTTCGAAGAGGCTCAGGCTCGCTTGATCGAAGAGTCAAAGGCCGACAACCGCCCGATTCGTTTCTTGGTGCAGGGCACGCTATACCCAGACGTCGTTGAGTCTGGTGGCGGCGCTACTGCTGGCATCAAGAGCCACCACAACGTAGGTGGTTTGCCAGAAGATCTCGACTTCGAGTTGGTTGAACCACTTCGCACTTTATTCAAAGACGAAGTGCGCGCCATTGGTGCCGAACTTGGTTTACCTCACGAGATAGTTCAACGCCAGCCATTCCCTGGCCCTGGTCTCGGCATTCGTATCGTTGGTGAAATCACCAAAGATCGCCTCGACCTGCTTCGCAAGGCTGATGCGATTGTGCGTCACGAGCTTTCGGCTGCCGGTCTCGACGGCGAAATCTGGCAGTGCCCAGTTGTGTTGCTTGCCGATGTTCGCTCGGTTGGTGTGCAGGGCGACGGCCGCAGCTATGGGCACCCGATTGTGCTTCGCCCAGTGTCTTCTGAAGACGCCATGACTGCTGACTGGTCACGCTTGCCTTACGACCTGTTGGCAAAGATTTCTAACCGCATCACGAATGAGGTTTCCGGTGTGAATCGCGTTGTGCTCGATGTGACCTCGAAGCCACCTGGCACCATCGAGTGGGAATAAGAAAAAGCCGCGATTTAGGTCGCGGCTTTTCTCTTTAGTTGCTGTTACCAACCTTGGTACATACCCATGTTTCCGAAGTGGAATAGGTAGGCGCGGGTCGAAGGTCGCATGATTGCGGTCTTCTTGCCTCCCTTGAGAATGTATGGAAGGCCGGTGTCTGGGTAGGTCTTTGCATAAACACGAGTTGCGGTCACATCGACGGTTCCCGAGCTTCGCATAATCGTCTTACCGATGTTGCTTAGTACACATGGGTTCTTGAAGACTACGGTGCGACGCAACGCCTTCTTATTGATCGGCAGGGCCTGACTTGTAACACAGGTTGCACTGTCGGCAGTGACGCTCTTGATGCACTTGGTCTTCTTGAACTTCAAGCAGCTGGTAACCGAGAACACCTTTTCGCCATTTACTGAGTTAATGGTCCACTTCAGGCTTCCAGCGAAGGTGGTAGTGATCTTCGGAAGGAACTTGAAGTG
>CAWULM010000116.1:0-2198 GCA_963923635.1 uncultured Micrococcales bacterium
AAAAGACCTATGGTCACCGACTGCAAAATGGTTTTTATTTTTCCGCCCGCGTTAGCCGCGACGACTCGTCTCTTTAGAACCAGCATTCGATAAACCGTGATGCCGATTTCACGAATCAGAATCAAACCTGCGGCCAAGGTGCCGATGCGACCGACCATCACTAAACCGATGAGAGCAGCACCGATCAAAACTTTGTCAGCGATTGGGTCTAGTAATTTTCCCAGGTTCGTGACTTGGTTGCGTTTGCGTGCGAGCGAGCCGTCAACTCCATCGGTAGCGATGGCGGCAACAAACAGCAAAACCACCAGCCAGCGCATCGGAGAAGTTGCGTTTGATGCAACCAGGACAACAAAGAAAATTGGCGCAGCGAGAATGCGAGTGAACGTAATAACATTCGGCAGGTTCAACCAACTGCGGTCAGACATTAGTCGTCGCGCCCCGTTAGTTGCCAGGCATCTTCGTTGCCTTCATCATCGTCGGTAGCCCTGGCAACAAAATCATCAAAAGATCCAGCAGCAAGGTTTGATGTGCTGTCGATGAAACCGGCGGCTTGCTGCACCGGCTTCGATGCGCTCGCACCTGGTTCGCCTCTCAGTTGAGCGAGAACCATTGGCAAGTCTTCCGGCTTGACTAATACGTCGCGAGCCTTGGAGCCTTCACTCGGTCCGACGATGTTTCGACTTTCGAGGAGATCCATTAGGCGACCAGCCTTCGCGAAGCCAACACGCAACTTGCGTTGAAGCATTGACGTAGAACCGAACTGAGATGACACGATTAGTTCGGCCGCAGCAAGCAAAACCTCTAGATCATCACCAATGTCTGAGTCGACAACGCGCGAAGGTGCTACCTGCTCAATGTCTTCACGGTATTCAGGGTTCATCTGCTGCTTGACGTGCTCAACGACCTTGTGCAGTTCTGGCTCTGCAATCCAGGCGCCTTGCACGCGCATGGGGCGAGGCGAACCGGAAGGAGAAAACAGTGCGTCACCCTGTCCGATAAGTTTTTCTGCGCCCGGCTGGTCGAGAATAACTCTCGAGTCGGTAACCGAAGAAACCGAGAAGGCTAGGCGCGAAGGAACGTTAGCCTTGATCAAACCGGTAACCACATCTACCGATGGGCGTTGCGTTGCGATGACGAGGTGAATACCTGCAGCACGAGCTAGCTGGGTGATGCGCACGATTGAGTCTTCGACATCGCGAGGAGCCACGATCATCAGGTCGGCAAGCTCGTCGATTACCACGAGTAGGTATGGGTATGTCTGCAGAACACGTTGCGAGCCTTCTTTAGGCTTCAACGTTCCAGCAACTACGGCGCGGTTGAAGTCGTCAACGTGCTTCATGCCGAACGATGCGAGATCGTCGTAGCGTGCGTCCATCTCTTTCACAACCCACTGCAAAGCTTCGGCAGCTTTCTTAGCGTTGGTGATGATCGGGGTAATGAGGTGCGGCACGCCCTGGTATGCAGCAAGCTCCACGCGCTTCGGGTCGATAAGCACCATTCGAACTTCTGCTGGCTTTGCACGCATCAAAATGGATGTGATCATCGAGTTCACGAACGACGATTTACCAGCACCGGTTGCACCTGCAACCAAAAGGTGAGGCATCTTGGCAAGGTTCGCAACTACGAAGCCACCTTCGACGTCTTTGCCCAAGCCGACGGTAAGTGGGTGTTCGCTCGAAGATGCAACGTTTGAGCGCAGCACATCGCCAAGAGAAACAATTTCTCGGTCGGTGTTAGGAATCTCGATACCGATAAGCGATTTACCTGGAATTGGAGCGAGGATGCGCACCTCGTTGCTTGCAACCGCATAGGAAATGTTGTTGCTGAGACGAGTGACGGCCTCAACCTTCACACCTGGAGCCAGTTCCACCTCATAGCGAGTGACGGTTGGTCCGCGCTGGAAACCAACAACCCTGGCCTGCACATCAAACTCTTGGAACACGCCATTGATTGCTTGAGTGACTTGCTCATTCGCAGCAGTCTTGGCTTTGGGTACGGTACCAGCCGAAAGCATATTGAGGTTTGGAAGAACATAAGGCTTGACCGCACGCGGTTTTGGTGTCGGAGCGATTACCGGAGATGGCTCAGTAACTGGCTCTTCTACTAGCGCTGGTTGAACCGGAATAGCGATCGGCGCGGTTGCGTTTAGGTCAGGCTCGGTGTCGACCGAAGCAACTTCGGTTGGCTGATCTTGAAAG
>CAWULM010000117.1:0-2179 GCA_963923635.1 uncultured Micrococcales bacterium
AGCGTCAGCGAGTTTAAAACCGTTTGATAGAGCCTGCTCTGTCGCCTCTTGAATCACCACTCCATCCATGACGGGGTCTGAGTATGGGATGCCCACTTCAAGAATGTCGACACCTTCCTCGCACATTGCCACGCAGGCATCGATGGAGTCGGTAAGGGTTGGAAAGCCGAGTGGGAAGTACCCGATTAGCGCTGGTCTTTGAGAAGCCCGAGCCGAGGCTAAAACTGAAGCGGCTGAGGTCATCAGTTGTCTCCGATCAGTCCGAAGTATTTGCCTGCAGTTTCCATGTCTTTGTCGCCTCGACCCGACAGGTTCACCAAAATGATTTCTTCCTCACTCATTGACTTCGCCAGTTTGAGAGCGCCGGCGAGTGCATGTGCGGTTTCAATAGCGGGGATGATTCCTTCGGTGTGACTTAATGCACGAAGCGCATCCATGGCTTCGACATCGGTAATGGCCTCGTAGGTCGCGCGACCCAAATCTTTCAACCAAGAGTGTTCAGGGCCGACACCAGGGTAATCTAAACCGGCTGAGATGCTGTGGCTCTCGATGGTCTGACCGTCTTCATCTTGAAGCAGGTAAGAGCGTGCGCCGTGTAAAACGCCTGGTCTACCCATGCTGAGTGTGGCTGCGTGTTTCGGAGTATCTATGCCATCTCCAGCGGCCTCGAAGCCGTAGAGTGCGACATCTGCGTCATCTAGGAAAGCGTGGAAAATTCCAATCGCATTAGAGCCGCCGCCGACACAGGCTGCCACAGCAGTTGGAAGCTCGCCGTATTCACTGAGCATTTGTGCTCTGGCTTCGTTTCCGATTACCGAGTGGAATTCGCGAACCATTTCAGGAAAAGGGTGTGGCCCAGCAACCGTGCCAAGTAGGTAGTGCGTGTTCTCAACGTTGGCAACCCAGTCGCGCAGTGCATCATTGATGGCGTCCTTGAGGGTGCGACTGCCAGTTTTCACGGCTACCACTTCAGCACCCATAAGTTGCATACGGGCAACGTTCAAAGCCTGACGTTTAGTGTCAACCTCACCCATGTATACGGTGCATTCCATTCCGAACAACGCCGCGGCCGTGGCTGTTGCAACGCCGTGTTGACCAGCTCCGGTTTCGGCAATGAGGCGTGTTTTCCCCATGCGTTTTGCGAGGAGTGCTTGCCCGAGTACGTTGTTGATTTTGTGCGAACCGGTGTGGTTCAAGTCCTCACGCTTCAGGACGATTCGCGCTCCCCCGGCTAGTGCAGCGAAGCGAGGTACCTCGGTCAGGATTGAAGGTCGACCAGTATAAGTTGCGTGCAGGTGGTCGAGTTCCTTTTGAAATTCTGGGTCTGTTTGAGCTTTACGAAAGGTAGCCTCTAGTTGATCGAGTGCAGCAATAAGAGATTCGGGAACGAAACGTCCTCCAAAGTCTCCAAAATACGGCCCCTGGGCCTCACGAAGTTTAGTCATTATGTATCACTCCAAAGAAGCTGGAAAGCATTGATGCGGCGTCGCTTGTGACTAGTGCTTCGCCTACAAGAACTACATCTGCACCCTGAGCTTTATAGTCTGCAACGTCATCGCTATTGCGAACTGCGCTCTCGGCGACCTTCACTGCATCAGCGGGTATAAGCTCCACAACTTTCTCGAAAAGCCCGCGGTCGGTTTCGAATGTGCTCAGATCGCGTGCGTTTACTCCGATGAGAGTGCTAGCAAGGTCTACCGCAATCTTTACTTCGTCAACCGAGTGAGTTTCGACAAGAGCAGTCATACCCAGAGACTCCCCGAATTGTTTTAAGCGCCGCAAGTGCTTCGCCTCTAGACCAGCGACGATGAGCAAAAACAGAGACGCTCCGTTGGCTCGAGCTTCGAGTATTTGATACTCGTCCGAGATGAAATCTTTGCGCAAGGTTGCGATGTTCACAGCAGCACTTACTTGATTCAAATCTGTGAGTGAACCTAAAAACCTGCGTTCTTCGGTTAATACGGAAATAGCCGAAGCACCGGCCTCCTCATAGATTTTTGCCAAAGCAACTGGGTCAGCGATTTCCGCTAAACGGCCCTTCGACGGGCTAGCACGCTTGATCTCGGCCAAGACATGTATAGCGTCTCGTTTTGGAAATATTTCAGAAAGAGCTTTTGGTAATGAAACTGTTTCGATTAAGGCATCTAGAGCAGATACCGAAACCAGCTCGCGCCGTCTT
>CAWULM010000118.1:0-2172 GCA_963923635.1 uncultured Micrococcales bacterium
CAGCAGCTGAAACTGCTGAATAACTAAGGAGAAAGCAATGCCAAAGCAGAAGACCCACTCGGGAGCAAAGAAGCGTTTCCGTTTCACCGGAAGTGGCAAGCTCATGAAGCAGCAGATCAACATGCGCCACAACCTCGAGCACAAGTCGAGCCGTCGCACTCGTCGTCTGAACCAAGACCAGGTTGTCTCGGCAGCTGACTTTAAGACCATCAAGACCCAGCTCGGCAAGTAGTCGACAGAAAGAACTTAAGGAGTAAGAAATGGCAAGAGTAAAGAACGCCGTCAACTCACACAAGAAGCGTCGTACCGCTCTCGAGCGCGCTGCAGGTTACCGCGGTCAGCGTTCACGTCTGTACCGCATGGCCAAGCAGCAGGTTCTGCACTCGCTGGTTTACGCGTACAACGACCGTCGTGCTCGCAAGGGTGACTTCCGTCGTCTGTGGATTCAGCGCATCAACGCAGCTGCACGCGCCAACGGCATCACCTACAACCGCTTCATCCAGGGTCTAAACCTTGCTGGTGTTGAGGTCGACCGCCGCATCCTGGCTGACCTTGCAGTCAACGACGCCAAGACCTTCGCGTCATTGGTTGCAACTGCAAAGGCTGCACTACCTGCAAACACTTCGGCTCCAAAGGCCTAAGTCATGCTGACCGACCCCAAGTCGAATCGAATCAAAGGGGTCGCCAAGCTCGCTAAGAAAGATGCCCGGTCGGAGACCGGGCTCTTTCTGCTTGAGGGGCTGCAGGGCCTGAAAGAGGCTCTAGCGCGACCAAAGACGATTCTCGAAATCTTTGCCACTGAACCGGCGGTCGCTGAGCACGCCGAACTTTTTGAGCGTGTCGAACGCGCGGGTGTAGAGATGACTTTGGTCGACGATCGGGTCATGAAGGCAATCACCGACACTCAAAGTCCCCAGGGTGTCCTCGCCGTTTGCTACCGCATCGACGTAACTCTTGAGCAAGTTCTCGAAGCTAAACCAAAACTCATCGCGCTACTGTCCAACATTCGCGACCCTGGCAATGCCGGCACCATTTTGCGTGCCGCAGATGCCGCCGGTGCAGATGCGGTCATCTTCAGCGATAACAGCGTCGATGTTTACAACCCGAAGGTTGTGCGATCAACCACAGGTTCGCTTTTTCATCTGAACGTGGTGCTCGATGCTGACATTGCCGAAACCATTGCAGCTGCCAAAGCTGCCGGACTTCAGGTTTTCGCTGCTGACGGCGGGGGAGCTTCGTTGGTTTCACTTGATGAGGCAACAATGTCAGCGCCAACCATGTGGGTGATGGGCAATGAAGCCTGGGGTTTCGAAGAGCAAACCCTGAAAAGTGTCGACCGTGTGGTTTCACTTCCTATTTACGGTGAGGCAGAGTCGCTGAATCTGGCAACGGCCGCCAGCGTTTGCCTCTATGCCACTGCCATGGCTCAGAACCGCTAGTTGGTAGGCTTAAAACCTATGTCGGAGAGCACTTCTATCAACGAAAGCGACGTTCAGAGCATCGTCGCAGCGGCCTTGTCAGCTATCGCAGCTGCCGAGGATGTCGCTGCGCTCAAGTCTGCGCGTGCTGCCATCAGCGGCGAAGGTTCAGAGATCGCGAAGCTAAACGCCGCTCTCAAGAGCCTGCCAAATGACCAGAAGGCTTCGGCCGGAGCCATCCTCGGTAAGGCAAAGGCTCAAATTCAAGCCGCATACGATGCCCGCGAAACCGAACTTCAGGCTGCGGCCGATGCCGCCGCTCTTCAGGCTGAGGCACTAGACGTTACCGCAGCGCCTTCACCTGCGCGTTTTGGTGCTCGCCACCCGCTATCTCTGCTGCAAGACAAAATCAGCGACATTTTCGTTGGTATGGGTTGGGAAATCGCAGAAGGGCCAGAGCTTGAAAGCGAATGGTTCAACTTCGACGCCCTTAACTTCGATGCTGATCACCCTGCTCGTGCCATGCAAGACACTTTCTTTGTTGACCCAGTTGACTCGCACCTTTTGCTTCGCACACACACTTCACCGGTTCAGGTGCGTTCGCTTCTCGAGCGCGAACTTCCGGTTTATGTTCTGTGCCCAGGTCGAGTGTTCCGCACCGACGAACTAGATGCCACTCACACTCCGGTATTTCACCAAGTTGAGGGTCTAGCAATTGACAAGGGTTTGACCATGGCAGACCTTCGCGGAACGC
>CAWULM010000119.1:0-2122 GCA_963923635.1 uncultured Micrococcales bacterium
TCTGGCAAGATTGACCTATGGCTAATGATGTGAACCCGCCGCGCGGCATGCGCGACTTTCTGCCGAACGAGCACATCAAACGCACTTCGGTGCTCAGCGCAATTCGCGCCACCTACATGCGTCACGGTTTTCAAGAAATCGAAACCCCAGCCATGGAAGACCCTGCCAAGCTTTTTGCAGGTCAGGGTGGAGACAACGAGAAACTTGCCTACCGCGTCTTGAAGCGCGGTGAAGAACTCGAAACTGCTGTTGCCAATGGCGGCGAGTTGGCTGACCTTGGTCTTCGCTATGACCTCACCGTTCCACTGACCCGCTATTACGCAACCAACCGCAGCAAACTGCCGAACGTTTTCAAAGCGATTCAGATGGGCCCGGTATGGCGTGCCGAGCGCCCGCAAAAGGGTCGCTACCGTCAGTTTGTTCAGTGCGACATCGACATCATCGGCGATGCCTCCCAGCTGGCCGAAGTTGATCTACTCATTTCTTCGCTAGACGCTCTCGAGGCGTTGGGGTTGAGCGACGCAGTCATCCGTGTGAATCACCGCGTGCTGCTAAATCGCCTGCTCGAATCGCTCGGCGTGCCAGAGGCGGGTCGCGGAAGTGCCATGATCACCATCGACAAGCTCGACAAAATTGGTGCCGACGGTGTTGCTAAAGAATTGAACGAGCGCTTCGGCCAAGCTGTCTCCGACGCAGCCGCGACCTGGCTCACCTCTATCGTGGGTGAGTTGGAAGTTCCGGTTGAGCTAATGCCAATCTTCGCTGCTGTCGAAAGCCGTTTCGCCGGTCGCCTGCGTTTCGACCCAACCTTGGTTCGCGGCATGGGCTACTACACCGGCGCAATCTTCGAAATCGAGCACTCCGGTTCGGGAAGCTCGATCGGTGGTGGCGGTCGCTACGACGGCATGGTTGGCCGCTGGCTCGGCACCGATGTGCCGGCGGTGGGCATTTCGCTTGGCTTTGAGCGCGTGGTCGACCTGGTCGACGATGCGGCTCTAGGGGCCAAGCCGGGCGGAATCGTTCTGGTGCTCGACAACGACGAGCCAGCCACCCTAGCCAATGCAATTGCCCGTCAGGCCGAGCTTTTCAGCCGCGGGGAGCAGGTTCGCCTTGAGAACCGCCCAAAGAAGCTCAACCTGCTGCTCGATTCGCTGGCTGAAAACGGCTTTAACCGCTTCGCAACGGTGAATGAACAGACCCTAACCGCGGGCGATCTTGACCTGCGTCAACTGGGCTAAACGCTAAACTAGAACCGATCACGAAGAAGTTTTCGCGCAGTCTGACGCGACTTTTCAGGCTCGGGGGATTACCCGAAACATCTATAAGGAGACAACCTTGTCCATCATCGAAGCAGTAGGCGCTCGCGAGATTCTCGACAGCCGCGGAAACCCAACCATCGAGGTTGAAGTTCTTCTCGAAGACGACTCATTTGGTCGTGCAGCAGTTCCATCAGGTGCATCTACCGGTGCATTCGAAGCACACGAATCGCGCGATGGCGACAAGGGTCGCTACCTCGGCAAGGGTGTTCAGAACGCAGTCAAGGCTGTCATCGAAGAAATCGACGAGGCACTCGTTGGTTTCGACTCGACCGACCAGCGCCTAATCGACGCAGCGCTAATCAGCGTCGATGGCACCGACAACAAGAGCCGTCTTGGCGCAAACGCCATTCTCGGTGTTTCAATGGCAACCGCACGCGCAGCCGCTGAGACCACCGGTCAGCCTCTCTACCGCTACCTCGGCGGACCAAACGCACACGTTCTTCCAGTTCCACTGATGAACATCATCAACGGTGGAGCACACGCAGACACCGGCGTTGACATTCAGGAGTTCATGATTGTTCCTCTAGGTGCAGAGAGCTTCAGTGAAGCACTGCGCTGGGGTGTTGAGGTTTACCACGCACTCAAGGGCATTCTGCACGACAAGGGTCTGGCAACCGGCCTTGGCGACGAGGGTGGTTTCGCACCTGAGCTTGCGCACAACGCAGCCGCACTAGACATCATCAGCGAAGCGATTGCAAAGGCTGGCTACAAGCTCGGCACCGACATCGCTCTTGCACTTGACGTTGCTTCGAGCGAGTTCTACGACGCAAAGACCGGCAAGTACACCTTCGAAGGCAAAGAGC
>CAWULM010000120.1:0-2104 GCA_963923635.1 uncultured Micrococcales bacterium
GAGAAAATGTTTGCCGACGAGTCGAGCACGTCTTGGTTGCTAAGTGCAATCAAGACACCGCCCACGATAAGCGAAGCCAGAACCGCCAGTACGGGAACAAACGCGTTACCGCGCACTATGGAACGTAAATCTATTTTCATGCGCTGATACCTGCCATCATTTGGCCGAGCTTGGTGCGGTCAGTGTTAGCCGGCACGATGCCGACGATCTTCCCCCGATACATCACGGCGATGCGGTCCGCCAAAGCTGTCGCTTCATCAAGTTCGGTTGCAACAATCATCACTGGCAAGCCGCGGTCGCGCGCAGCGACAATCTGCTCGTGGACAAACTCGATTGATCCAACGTCAAGGCCTCGTGTTGGTTGCGATGCAACTAGCAATCGCAAGTCCTTGGACAATTCGCGAGCGAGAACAACTTTCTGCTGGTTACCGCCCGAGAGCGAAGATGCCTGCTGATCAATTCCTTGAGTTCGCACGTCGAACTCTTTTACCTTGTCGGTTGCAAACTTTTCCAGGAAACGCAGCTGCAGAACACCGCGCTTAGCAAAAGGTGCGCGGTCACTGCGGTCGAGCATGAGGTTCTCAGCGATGCTGAAGTCGCCAACCAGCCCATCGGTGGAGCGATCTTCCGGAACAAAGCCAACTCCAAAGTCGAGCCTCTTCTTAACCGTGTCTTTGGTTATCTCTTTGCCATCTAGACGAATCGAACCAGTGATTTTTGGTTGCGTGCCGAGGATCGCTTGGGTCAATTCGGTTTGCCCGTTACCCTGCACTCCAGCAAATACGAGAATTTCACCTGCTTGAATCTCGAAACTAACGTCATCGACAACCTTGGCGCCAGAGTGATTGAAAACACTGAGATTCTTCACCTCAAACTTCACGCCGCGCAGATTTGCTTTCGCCTTATCAACCTCGAGGTCGACTGGGCGGCCCACCATCATCGATGCGAGATCAGCTGCAGAAGCCGATGGCTTCGCCTCGCCAACAACTTTGCCGAGTCGAATCACGGTGATCTTGTCCGCCACTTCTTTCACTTCGCGCAGCTTGTGCGTGATGAAAACAATCGCCTTTCCAGCATCACGAAGTTGCTTCATGATTGCCATCAACTCGTCGGTCTCCTGCGGAGTCAGCACCGCGGTTGGTTCGTCGAACACCAAAACCTCGGCATCGGAAACCAGTGCCTTGATGATTTCGACTCGCTGCTGAACACCGACAGGTAAATCTCCAACTATGGCGTCTGGATCAACGTCAAAACCGAATCGGTCGGAGATTTCTTTGACCAGGTCTCTGGCCTTCTTGCGATCTAGAAAACCGAAACGCTTGGTCGGTTCGTGACCCAGAATGACATTCTCGGCAACGGTAAAAACTGGAATGAGCATGAAGTGCTGGTGAACCATGCCGATACCTGCGGCCATTGCATCGCCAGGCCCAGAGAACTTGACTGGCTTGTCGTTGATCAGAATCTCGCCGGCCTCAGCCTGATACAAGCCGTATAAAACGTTCATCAACGTCGATTTGCCGGCGCCGTTTTCACCGAGCAGACAGTGAATCTGCCCTGGTTCGACCACAAGATTGATTTGGTCGTTCGCCACCAAGGAACCAAAGCGTTTGGTGATTCCTTTGAGTTCAAGCTTCATCGCTCTTCGTCTTTCAATCGTGACTGTTTATTAAATCTACCCCAAGAAAAGAGGCCCCGACTTTCGCCGGGGCCCCAATTCTGATTCGAACTACTTGTTGTAGATCGAGGTGACCTTGATGTCACCTGACTGAATCTTCTTCGAAAGGTCAGCCAAGGTTGCTGCCATACCGTCTGGGTAAGCAACATCGTGCTGGTCAGCAATCTGGACTCCACCGTTAGCAAGAGTTCCTACGTACTGGTTGGCGTCGCCACCCATGAACTTCTTGTCAACGCCATCCTTGATAACGCTCTCAACAGCAGCAGCCATCTTCTTCTCGATCGAGGTCAAGATGTTTGCCTTGTAAGCAGCGTGTGCAGGAAGGTTGTACCAGTCGCTGTCAACACCAATAACCATGGTGCCCGACTTGTCGAGAGTTGCCTCACCGGTACCGATACCTACTGGACCAGCTACTGGAAGAACAATGTC
>CAWULM010000121.1:0-1990 GCA_963923635.1 uncultured Micrococcales bacterium
CGTGAACGCGTTGCCGGTTTGATTCTGCTTGGCTTGGGCGCCGGTTACCTACCTTGGATGGGTTACCTGTCGCGCACGGTCTTCCAGTTCTATTCGATCGTGTTCTTGCCGTTTATGTTGATGGCGCTGGTTTACCTGCTGCGAGACCAAGTCATGGCACATGCGCCTGATGTGACACGCATGAACAAGTCACTCGGCCGCACTCTTTATTACCTGATCGGCACCCTTGCCCTGTCAGCGTTCTTCCTGCCTATCTGGACCGGCTGGGTGGTGCCTTACCGCTTCTGGCTGATTCACATGTGGCTACCGAGCTGGATTTAGAGCCGTTTTAGCGCCCGCTAGCCGCAAGGTAGGCTGGAAGCATTATGGGCGAATACACCGACGTACTTAGAACTAAAGGAATGTTCAGGGTAGTTGCCTCACAACTTTTTGCCCGCTTTCCGTTCGGCATGATGGCACTTGCATTTGTGCTGCACATTCAAAGAATCACCAACACCTACACCTGGGCAGGTCTCGGCCTCGGAGCTGAAACTCTAGGCGTTGCGATTTCTGGCCCAATCCTTGGTCGACTCATGTCACGTCGAGGTGTTGCCAGTCTTCTGGTGGCCACGGCGAGCATTTCAACCCTGGCTATTTTGGCAATCGCCTTCGCACCGGTCAGTGGGCCGTGGTTGGTTGTGCTGTGTTTGGTGGTCGGCCTAAGCAGCCCACCGATTCAACAAGCGGTTCGCACGGTTTACCCAAAGATGCTCGACAAGAAGCACTACGGAGTTATTTACGCGCTCGATGCCAACCTGCAAGAAATCATTTGGGTGGTTGGCCCGGTGCTGGCAACTTTCATCGCAGCTTGGATCAGCACCACTGCTGGAGTTGTGATTCTTGCACTGGTGCAAATCGTCGGAGCGCTTTGGTTTGTTTCAAACCCAGAAATAAAAACTCTTGTCATTCCGAAATCAAATAGACGCATGGGTGGTGTGCTGAAGAACAAGATTGTGATTAGCAATGCCATCATGGCTGGTTTCTTGGTTGGTTCATTCAGCGGCGTTGAAGTTGGTTCGGTTGGTGCTTTGCATGACACCGCAACCGCCGGTTGGGTGATTGCGTTCTTGTCATTAGGTTCGCTGATTGGCGGTTTTGCATTTGGACACCGCTCGCGCACCAAGTTCGCACTTTCAAAATTCATGGTGGTCGTTGTCATCGGGTACGCACTGGTCTACGTCGCACCAACCAACGCCTACTGGATGGCAACGGCATGGTTCTTAGCCGGTCTAGGCGTTGCGCCAGCCCTCGGCCTGCTCAGCGCGATCATCGGGGCTAGCCTGCCAACTCGAGACACTCCCGAAGCGTACGGCTGGGTCATGACCGGTCAGATGGTTGGCTACGCTGCTGCTGCATCGCTGGTGGGCATTTTGATTGATACGGTTTCGCCGGAGGCATCGTTGTCGATTGCGGCACTCTTCGCACTTGGAACTTTGATTGTGGCGCTGTGGTCGTCGAAGTTCACCCCGGTAGTTTCCACGGCAGTAAGCGAGCACTAATGGCCATTTACGCGGTTACCTATACCTACGACGGTTCCGACGCGATTGCCGAGATTCGACCGACGCACCGTGCCTATCTGTCACAACTGCTCGAGAATGGAACGCTGCTCGCTAGCGGGCCACTCGTAGGCGCAGATGGTGCGCTGTTGATTTTGCGTGCAGAGTCGGTGGAAGCGGTTGCCGAGATTCTCGACAACGACCCGTTCGACATCGCTGGCGTCATCACCGAACGCGCCATCAGCGAATGGAACCCGGTCTTCGGCCCTTGGAGTGCACAATGAGTTTCACACCTAGCGAGAACCCATTGGTTCAACTCAACAATGGGCAACTGATTCCGCAACTTGGTTTAGGCGTCTATAAAGTCACCAAAGATGTCGCCGTCGATACCGTGCGCACTGCGATTGATCTTGGCTACCGACGCATCGACACCGCGGCACTTTATGCGAACGAGG
>CAWULM010000122.1:0-1990 GCA_963923635.1 uncultured Micrococcales bacterium
AACGAAGACTTCGACAAATACCCGCGCACTCTCGAGGCTGATGCCGAAGCTCTAAAAGAAACCAAATGCGCTGTGCTGTTCGCGCCGAGTGCTTCAGAGATTTACCCGCCGGACGGCATCCCAGGCAACCCGACTCAACGTGCCGGCGTTGTTGGTAGCACCTTCGAAGGGGCTTCAAGACCGGGACACTTCGATGGCATGCTGACTGTGGTTGACCGCTTGATGAGCATCGTAGATCCAGACGTAGCCATCTTTGGGCAGAAGGACGCACAGCAGCTGTTCCTGGTTCGCAAGCTGATTGGTGCGAAGTTTAAGAACTGTGAGGTCATCGCAGCTCCGATTGTGCGAGAGGGCAGTGGCCTGGCCATGTCGAGCCGCAACCGCTACCTCGATGCTCATCAACGCGAGGTTGCTACCGTTCTCTCCAAGGCGCTGCGAGCTGTCGACATGGCAGCCAAGCACGGCCTGCCAGCTTCTTACTGTCTCGAGGCGGGTAACAGCCTGCTAGCCGGTGAGCCTGAGGCTAAACTTGAGTATCTAGCGATTGTCGACCCGCAGTTGTTTCGCCCAGTCACCGATAAATCAAGAGGTGAAGCTTGGGCGATTTTGGCAGCCAAGGTTGGCGACGTGAGGCTAATCGACAATCAAGTCATCGAACTGAAAGACCCAGAAGCATGAGCGACGAACTCGAGCAACTAGACGAGCAAGACCTGCCCGAACAGATTGCAGTGCGCCTCGAGAAGCGTGAGCGCTTGCTGGCCAGCGGCGAGGCCTACCCGGTCACTCTTCCGATCACTCACACCATCGATGATGTTCGCGCCAAGTACCCGTCACTCGACGTGGATGTCGCCACCGGCGACAAGGTCGGCATCGCCGGCCGCGTCATGTTCCAACGCAACACCGGAAAGCTCTGCTTCGCAACACTGCAGGCCGGCTCTGGTGAGCGCATTCAGGCAATGCTTTCGCTCGACAAGGTTGGCGAAGCTCGCCTCGAAGAGTGGAAAGAACTCGTAGACCTTGGCGACCACGTATTTATTCAAGGTGAGGTAATCACCTCGAAGCGTGGAGAGCTAAGCATTCTTGCCGACGAATGGCAAATGGCAGCGAAGACCATTCGCCCACTGCCAAACCTGCACAACGAACTCGGCGAAGAGTTTCGCGTTCGCCACCGTTACATCGACCTCATCGTTCGCGACCGCGCACGCGAGGTAGTGAAGATTCGCTCACAGGTCATGTCTTCGCTTCGCAAGACTTTCTCGAGCGACGAGTTTCTTGAAGTTGAAACTCCAATGCTGCAGACCATTCACGGTGGTGCGAGCGCTCGTCCGTTCAAGACCCACTCGAACGCATTCGACACTGAACTCTACTTGCGCATCGCTCCTGAACTTTTCTTGAAGCGTGCAGTCGTTGGTGGAATCGATCGCGTCTTCGAAATCAACCGCAACTTCAGAAACGAAGGCGCTGACCGCACTCACTCACCTGAGTTCGCAATGCTCGAAGCTTACGAAGCCTACGGCGACTACAACACCATGGCGAAACTAACCCAGGCGTTGATTCAAAATGCTGCGATGGATGTTTTCGGAACTCACCAAGTCACCCTGGATGACGGCACCGTCAACGACCTCGGCGGAGAATGGGCACGCATCTCGATGTTCGAATCACTCTCTGAAGCAGCGGGAGTCGAGATCACTCCAGAGACACCCATCGCAGAGCTGAAGAAACTTGCCGACAAAGTTGGTCTCGAAATCGATCACCCTCAGCACGGAAAATACGTCGAAGAACTTTGGGAGCACTTTGTCAAAGGTGACCTCGTGAAGCCAACCTTCGTGATGGACTTCCCGGTTGACACCTCACCTCTCGTGCGTAATCACCGCAGCAAGCCTGGCGTTGTCGAGAAGTGGGATCTTTACATCCGCGGTTACGAACAAGCCACCGGTTACTCAGAACTTGTCGACCCGGTCATTCAGCGCGAGCGCTTCGTCGAGCAGGT
>CAWULM010000123.1:0-1986 GCA_963923635.1 uncultured Micrococcales bacterium
AAGTACACAAGACAAGCCTAACTACCGACACCGACAGAACATTCCAGAATGCGAAAAGGGCCACCGAAGTGACCCTTTTCGTTTTGAGACTGATTACTCAGCGCTCTTTAGCTTGTCGCGAAGAGCAGCTAGTGACTCGTCAGCCGAAAGAGTTCCGGCGCTAGTCGACTCGCTTGAGTAACTTGCTTCTGGAGCAGCTGCAGGTGCGTCTGGAAGGGTTGCAGCCAATTCGTTGGCAGCCTTAACTTGGCGCTTGTGCTCTTCCCAACGGGCGTGAGCTTCCGCGTATTCCTTCTCCCACTTGGCGCGAGCCTCTTCGAAGCCTGGCTTCCATTCGTTGGTGGTTGAGTCGAAGCCTTCAGGGTACTTGTACTGACCCTTGTCGTCGTAGTCTGCTGCCATGCCGTACAGGGCTGGGTTGAAGTCGGTGCCCTCTGGGTCAACTTCTTCGTTAGCCTGCTTCAGCGATAGCGAGATGCGACGACGCTCTAGGTCGATGTCGATTACCTTGACGAATACGTCTTGGTTGACAGAAACAACCTGCTCGGCAAGTTCAATGTGCTTGCTCGAAAGCTCGCTGATGTGAACAAGACCTTCGATGCCGTCGGCAACGCGAACGAATGCACCGAATGGAACAAGCTTGGTGACCTTACCTGGTGCGTACTGTCCGATCGCGTGAGTGCGAGCGAATACCTGCCATGGGTCTTCCTGAGTTGCCTTCAGCGATAGCGAAACGCGCTCGCGCTCTGGATCAACTTCAAGAACCTCAACGGTAACTTCCTGACCGATTTCAACAACCTCAGAAGCGTGCTCGATGTGCTTCCATGAAAGTTCTGAAACGTGAACAAGACCGTCTACGCCACCGAGGTCGATGAATGCACCGAAGTTAACGATCGATGAAACAACACCGGTGCGAATCTGACCCTTAGCCAAGTCTGCGAGGAAGGTAGTGCGGTTAGCCGACTGACTCTCTTCAAGGAGTGCGCGACGTGAAAGCACAACGTTGTTGCGGTTCTTGTCGAGCTCAAGAATCTTGGCGTCAACCTTCTGACCTAGGTATGGTGCGAGGTCGCGTACGCGACGAAGTTCGATGAGTGAAGCAGGAAGGAATCCGCGTAGACCGATGTCTACGATCAGACCACCCTTAACAACTTCGATAACGGTTCCGGTAACGGTGCCATCTGCATCGCGTACCTTTTCAACGTCGCCCCAAGCGCGCTCGTACTGTGCACGCTTCTTTGAAAGGATTAGGCGGCCTTCTTTGTCTTCCTTCTGGAGGACGAGGGCTTCGATGCTGTCGCCGACCGAGACGATGTCTGATGGGTCTGCGTCGTGGCGGATAGAAAGTTCGCGTGAAGGGATTACACCTTCAGTCTTGTAACCGACGTCGAGAAGAACTTCGTCGCGGTCAATCTTTACAACTACACCTTCGATGAGGTCGCCGTCGTTGAAGAACTTTAGAGTCTTCTCAACTTCAGCCAGAAATTCTTCTGCTGTTAGGTCGTTGATGGCGACTGGGTTGTTGTTTTTGGTCATATTTAGTTTGCTCTCAAATGGACATGCTCAGGTCACGGAAAGAAGAAAAAGGTTATTTCATCCCCACGCAACAGTGGATTCTCGCGTGCGAAAACACGCCCTATAAGCCTACCCGCTTTTCAGGGCCAAAATCCAGTGATTTAGTGCCCTGCGGCATCCCAGCTCTGGCCGATTCCAACCTGCACATCGAGCGGCACAGAGAGTTTGACCACCTGCGACATGTGCCCAACCACGAGCTTCTTGAGGGGTTCCAACTCCCCTGGCGCCACCTCAAAGACCAACTCGTCGTGAACCTGCAATAACATGCGGCTCTGCAGGCCGGTAGCCTGCATGTCTTGATCAATGCGAATCATGGCCAATTTCATGATGTCGGCAGCAGTGCCTTGAATTGGCGCATTCAATGCAGCTCGACGAGCATTCTCGCGAACTTGGAAAATTGGGCTCTTCAGG
>CAWULM010000124.1:0-1975 GCA_963923635.1 uncultured Micrococcales bacterium
GATCTTGTGCAGTGCATCGAGCACGCGGTCGGTCGAGTGCACCTGCACATCGAAGTCTTCCCAGCGAGCTTCTTGACCGTCTTCTGGGTTGTAACGACGAACAAAGAGGGTGACGTTGAAAGAAGCGACTTCACCCAGCGTCTGAGTTTCTGCTGCGCTCATTAGTACTTACGCTCCATCGGCTGGTAGTTGGTTACGGTTACTGGTTTCCAGTCGAGCTTGATGTTGTCGCCCGCCTTTTCACCCTTTGCGTCGGTTAGGTAAGCCATCGAGTGAACCATGAACTTTTCGTCATCGCGCTTCTCGAAGTCTTCGCGGAAGTGACCACCGCGGCTCTCACGACGTTCACGCGCAGTGAAGGCAAGAACTTCTGCGAGGTCGAGAAGGAAGCCAAGTTCAATCGCTTCAAGCAGATCGGTGTTGAAACGCTGACCCTTGTCTTGAACCGAAATGTTCTCGTAGCGCTTGCGAAGTTCGGTGATCTTGTCGAGTGCCTCGTTAAGCGATTCTTCGGTGCGATAAACCTGGGCGTTCTTGTCCATCGTGTCTTGAAGTTCTTTGCGCAGAACGGCAACCTTTTCGGTTCCGTTTGAGTTGCGAATTTTCTCGATCAGCTTCAAGGTGTCATCGGCGGCGTTCTGTGGAACATCGACGAACTTTGCAGTCTTTGCGTATTCGACAGCGTTGATACCGGCACGCTTACCGAACACGTTGATGTCGAGAAGCGAGTTAGTGCCGAGACGGTTTGCACCGTGCACCGAAACGCACGCACATTCTCCGGCTGCATAAAGGCCAGGAACAACGGTGTTGTTGTCGCTAAGTACTTCAGCCTTCACGTTGGTTGGAATTCCACCCATTGCGTAGTGCGCGGTAGGGAACACCGGCACTGGCTCGGTATACGGCTCAACACCAAGGTAGGTGCGAGCAAACTCGGTGATGTCAGGAAGCTTCGCGTCGATAACCTCTGGCGGAAGGTGCGTGAGGTCGAGCAGAACGTAATCCTTGTGAGGGCCAGCGCCGCGACCTTCACGAACTTCGTTTGCCATTGCGCGCGCAACCATGTCGCGAGGTGCAAGGTCTTTGATGGTCGGTGCGTAACGCTCCATGAAGCGCTCACCGCTTGCGTTGCGAAGGATTCCACCTTCACCGCGAGCTGCTTCTGAAAGAAGAATGCCAAGACCAGCTAGACCGGTTGGGTGGAACTGGTAGAACTCCATGTCTTCGAGTGGAAGACCCTTGCGGTAGATGATGCCAACACCATCACCGGTGAGGGTGTGAGCGTTAGAGGTCGTTTTGAAGATCTTTCCGAAACCACCTGTTGCGAAGATGATCGACTTGCCTTGGAAAACGTGTAGCTCTCCAGTAGCAAGTTCGTAGGCGACAACCGCAGAAGGCTTGCCATCGTTCATCACAAGGTCGAGCACGTAGAACTCGTTGTAGAACTCGATACCGAGCTTCACGCAGTTCTGGTACAAGGTTTGAAGAATCATGTGGCCGGTGCGGTCGGCTGCATAGCAAGAACGGCGAACCGGAGCCTTACCGTGGTCACGGGTGTGTCCACCGAAGCGACGCTGGTCAATCTTGCCGTCAGGTGTGCGGTTGAACGGCAGACCCATGTTCTCTAGATCGAGAACAGCCTCCACCGATTCCTTTGCAAGAATCTCGGCGGCGTCTTGGTCAACCAGGTAGTCGCCACCTTTGACGGTGTCGAAGGTGTGCCACTCCCATGAGTCTTCTTCAACGTTGGCAAGAGCCGCGGCCATGCCACCCTGCGCTGCACCAGTGTGCGAACGGGTAGGGAAGAGTTTCGAAATAACTGCAGTCTTTGCGTGTGGTCCGGCTTCGATGGCTGCGCGCATGCCTGCGCCACCGGCGCCGACGATGACTACGTCGTACTGGTAGTTGTGAACCTTAGGAGTTGACACTTTTTATTTTGAGCTTTCTGTTACTTCGTCGAGCAGTGCTCCACGATGCC
>CAWULM010000125.1:0-1958 GCA_963923635.1 uncultured Micrococcales bacterium
CTTTCGGAACGGTGTTGAAGAATCCGTACATCAGGTAGGTTCCACCACCGAGTGAGCCGCCAAGGTAAACCATGATCAAACCGAGGATGCTGTCTAGACCCAATGGAGGGAAGATGCGTCCAACGTTAGCCAAGATTCCGTAAACAGCAACCAAACCAAGCAAGCTCGGGTACATCTGAATCAAGATCAGCGACATAAGACCGGCACGACGACCGCGGAAGCGTAGACGTGAGAACGAGTATGCAGCTAGTGAACAGATGAATACCGAAAGGAATGAGGTAACCAGACCAATCACGATCGAGTTCAAGAACCAACGACCAAACGGACGGTCTGGGTCGTTGAACAGGTGAATGTAAGCGTCGAGTGAGAAGCCGTTGGCAAACAGGTTGTTTGCGTCTTCTACGTGCGAGCCCGGGGTAACCGAAACTGAGATAACGTACAGAATCGGGAAGATCGAGTAAACGACCAGCACGAGACCGAGTAGGTGCTTCCAACCAGCGGTCAGCGCCCACTTCAGCGGAGTGCGACGACGCTTCTTGAATGCAGGCATTGGAACTGCTTTTTGTGCGTTGCTCATTAGTTGATGTCCTCCAAGAACTTGGTGCGGCGGAAGCTGATCAGAGACATGGTTCCGACAACGAGGAAGATAAGAATCGAGAAGGCGCTAGCCAAACCGTAGTCTCGTCCGTGTCCCGTTGAGAACGCGATCTTGTACACGAAGGTGATAAGAATGTCTGTCTCACCCGCGTCGTATCCGGTGGCCGTATTAGTCGGACCACCTCCCGTTAACAGATAGATGATGTTGAAGTTATTGAAGTTGAACGCGAACGACGATATCAACAGCGGAGCCAACGAAACTAGCAGCAACGGGAGTTTGATCAGACGCAAAATCTGACCAGGGGTTGCACCATCGATGGTTGCCGACTCGGTGAGCTCCTGAGGAATCGCCTGAAGCGCACCGGTGGTGATTAGGAACATGTAAGGGAATCCGAGCCATAGGTTCACTAGCAGAACTGCAAGCTTGGCGTAGGTTCCGTCGGTCAGCCACGGGGTGTTGTGGTCTGCAACTGAAAGGTCACTACCGACCGCGGCGTTGGGCTGACCCAAGATCACGGTGTTGATGAAGCCGTACTTCTGGTTGAACAGACCCTTCCAGACATACGCCGACAAGAAGCCAGGGAACGCGTAAGGAAGAATCATGATCGAACGGTAAATCTTCTTACCCTTTAGTCGCGCGTCATCGAACAACAGCGAGATCGCAAGACCGAGGATGAAGGTGGTTAGAACCGAAAGAACAGCGAACGCTACGGTCCAAGAAATAATCTTGAGCAGCGGAATGCGCAGGTTCTTGTCTCCGAAGATCGTGTTGAAGTTCTTGAAACCGACAACAACTTCCCAACCGATGTCGGTTGCCTTCTCGCCATCGATCTTGCCGTCTGCACGGTAGAAACCGTCAGCCGAAGGCTTGAACACGGTGCCGTCTGAGATGCGGGTTAGCGATGGGTGCGAGTAGTCCTTGTTCGGGTTGTCGAAAATGAAGCGAGCGGTTGCTTCGTTAGCCGAGCCGAGGTCAACCAACTTTAGGAAGCGAGTCTTCGCGGTGTCTTCCCAGAACTTGATGCCGAAGAGTCCGTTACGGCTATCAACCGAAAGCTTCTTGACATCGATTGGCGTGTATCCAGGAATCGAAACCGCGTAACCACAGTTCACGTCGAGGCTAGTGCAGTCGCCGGCCGGGTTCTGCCAGGTGATCTGTGAGCGGTCGGTGAGCGGTTGCAGGGTCTTGCCTGGAATGCCCAGATAAATGTCGGTGTAGTTGATGACTACTTCACCGGTGTTTGGGTCGGTGATTGGAAAACCATCAGCGTCGAGCTTGAAGGTCTGGGTGCTAATCAACGAGGCGGTGTTGCCCTTTGCGTCTTTAACCCAGCTGACCGAGTATGAAGGTGAATCTGGGT
>CAWULM010000126.1:0-1946 GCA_963923635.1 uncultured Micrococcales bacterium
GGTTAGATACTGTGAGGCAGATTCACTTGAGCTCTTCCCGCGCACCGACCCGGCTGTGATTGTTGCAATCACCGATGCGGATGATCGACTGCTTCTTGGTTCGCAAGGAGTTTGGGAGGACGGCCGCTGGAGCATCCTCGCTGGATTTGTTGAAGCGGGAGAGTCGCTAGGTGAAGCGGTGGCCCGAGAAATGTATGAAGAAGCTGGAGTCAAGGTCAGTGACTTAAAGTTTCTAGGCAGCCAGGCCTGGCCATTTCCGAGGTCTCTGATGTTCGGCTTCTCAGCTCGCGTTGAAGATGCAAGCACCTTAAGACCTGACGGAGAAGAGATTGTGAGACTCAGGTTCTTCTCAAGAGAAGAACTATTGGCGAGTCTCTCCGAAATCATTCTTCCTGGTCGCATCACTATCTCTCGTGCGATGATCGAGCATTGGCTCGGACAAAGCGTTGCGTGTAAGGGGGAGTGATGAACCCTGAAGACATTCTCGAGGCACTAGACGAACAGCAGCGTGCCGCGGCAGAAGCAATTCTCGGACCGGTGTGCATTCTCGCAGGAGCAGGTGCAGGCAAAACTCGCACCATTACTCACCGCATCGCTTATGGGCTCGCCGCTGGTTACTACTCTGCGAATCGCGTGATGGCGCTCACTTACACCAATCGCGCAGCAGGGGAACTTCGCGCCCGCCTGCGTTCACTCGGGTACCCAGGTGTGTCTGTAAAAACTTTCCACGCCGCCGCTCTTTCGCAGTTGCAGTTCTTTTGGCCACAGTACGCCGGCATTCCCGCACCTCAGGTTTTGGAATCAAAAGCGAAAGCTCTTTCTGAGGCAGCGACCACACTCAAGCTTCGCCTAGACACCACCGGAATACGATCGATGGCTGCGGAAATCGAGTGGCGCAAGTTCAGCATGCTTAGTCTCGACGATTACGCGGCAGTCGCAGAGGCTCGGTCGGCTGCGCTCGATTTAACGCCAGAGCAAAATCTCGAGATTCAGAGGCTCTATGAAGAGAACAAGGTGGGTCTGAACCGTCTCGACTGGGAAGATGTTTTGATCTTGAATCTTGGATTGCTTCGCGCTGAAAGCCGAGCTCTCGAGCACGTGCACCAGCAATACCGTTTCTATACCGTGGATGAATATCAGGACATCTCACCGTTGCAGCATGCGCTGCTCGATGAGTGGATAGGCGATCGCTCTGAACTCTGTGTGGTTGGTGATCCAAACCAAACCATTTATTCTTTCACAGGAGCTACCAGCAAATACTTGCAGGAATTCTCCAGCCGATTCCCAGAAGCAAAAGTTGTTGAGCTGAATCACAACTACCGAAGCACCGAAGAAATCGTTCAGGTTGCCAATCGTGTCATCGACGGCTTCACCAACATGGATGCCCTCGTTTCCAGCGGAGAGCACGGCCCAGCGCCAATGGTGCTAGCCGATGAAACGGTAAGCGATGAGGCCTTGCGTGTTGCTGCTGACATTAGAAAGAAACTCGAGCAAGGTGTCCCGGCGAGAGAAATAGCTGTTCTCTACCGCGTGAATGGGCAGAGCGAAGCCTTCGAGAGTGCCTTGACCAAGTTTGGAATCGATTACCAGGTCCGTGGTGGCGAGCGTTTCTTCTCGCGTCAAGAAATTCAGATGGCTATTCAGCTCGTGCGCGCCGAAAGTGCTGCCCCTCGCAATAAAAGCATGGTTCAAGTGGTGAGCGACATCGCCCGCTCGCTTGGTTGGTCACTACAACCACCTACAGAAGAAGGTGTGGTTCGCGAAAAGTGGGAGGCACTCAATTCGTTCGTGCACATTGCCGATGAACTACCCGAAGATTCGACAATCGTTGACTTTGCAAAAGAGATCGAAGAGCGTGTGCGTTCGCAGCATGAGCCGCAGCGAGCAGCCGTAACTCTCTCAACTATTCACGCGGCGAAAGGCTTGGAGTGGGACGTCGTTTACAT
>CAWULM010000127.1:0-1944 GCA_963923635.1 uncultured Micrococcales bacterium
CTGGCCGCGAGGTTGGCGAGGCTCGCAACTTCATGATGGAACTGCGACTCGAAGAGGGCGCTTTAGGGCCTGAGGAAGCAGAAAAACGTTTGCTTGCCTGGTGGTCAGCCCGCTAAACTAGTGAGGTTGCCCGTCGCATCCCTATGGTGTGAGCAGTGGCAATGATGTAATACCCTCCTGTCACGGAAGTCCCGTGGCCGTTCTAGTCCAGAGGAGGTGGGTTAGTCATGCATCAATATGAGCTCATGGTTATTCTCGACCCTAGCGTCGACGAGCGTACCGTTGCTCCAAGCCTCGACAAATTCCTAAACGTCATTCGTAACGGTGGAGGCACCGTTGACAACGTTGACATCTGGGGACGCCGTCGTTTGGCATACGAAATCAACAAGAAGAACGAAGGCATCTACGCCGTTCTCAACATGACCTGTGCGCCTGCAGAGGTTGTTGAGCTCGACCGTCAGCTTCGCCTTAGTGAAGCCGTCATGCGCACCAAGGTGCTGCGTGCCGACGAAGCTGTTGTTAACATCAAGCCAGTTGACGTACCAGAGGCATCTGCTGCTGAGAAGGCTGCTGACGCTGCTGAAGAGAAGCCTAAGAAGGCCGCTCCAAAGGCTGCCGGCACCAAGCCAGCCGCTAAGAAGCCAGCTGCCAAGAAGGCTGAGTAGTCACAATGGCCGGCGAATTGAACGTCACGATTGTTGGCAACCTTGCCGACGATCCTGAACTGCGCTACACCCAGGGTGGAGTTGCTGTGGTTTCGGTGCGCGTAGGTTCAACCCCACGCACCTTTAACCGTCAGACCAACGCTTGGGAAGACGGCGAGACCGTTTGGGTGCGCTGCACCGGTTGGCGCGAACTGGCAGAGAACATCTCTCAGTCGCTAACCAAGGGCACCCGCGTCATCGTCACCGGTCGTCTGAAGGCCCCATCGGCTTACCAGACCGCTGCCGGAGAGGCTCGCGCTTCGCTCGAACTAGACATCGACGAAATCGGTGCCTCG
Organism: uncultured Micrococcales bacterium; assembly: GCA_963923635.1. Taxonomy (GTDB): domain Bacteria; phylum Actinomycetota; class Actinomycetes; order Actinomycetales; family Microbacteriaceae; genus Rhodoluna. The sequence continues at coordinate 1,001 of CAWULM010000127.1, forward strand.
CTGCGCTACGCAACCGCCGCCATTACCCGTCGTGCTCGCGAAGGCGGTGACCGTGGTTCTGAGAGTCCTTGGAACAACGACGCCCCTGCCGCGACCAAGGGCTCGGACGCTTGGGCAAACCCAGGCACCGCAGCCGCTGACGACACCCCGTTCTAATAAGTAAAAGGTTTCAAGGAGAAACAAATGGCTGCAAAAGTCAACAGCGACCGCGCCGGTAAAAAGGGTGGCCGCAAGGGCAAGATCGAGAAATTCGCTCCTGTCAAAGCAATCAAGGTTGGTGTCATCGACTACAAGGATGTCGCAACCCTCAAGAAGTTCATCTCTGACCGTGGCAAGATTCGCGCTCGCCGCATCACTGGTGTTTCCGTTCAGGAGCAGCGTCTAATCGCTCGTGCAATCAAGAACGCACGCGAAGTAGCACTGCTTCCTTACTCTGGCGCTGGCCGCAACTAAGGAGAGAAATGTCGAAGGTTATTCTGACTAACGAGGTCTCAGGCCTCGGTTCTGCTGGTGATGTTGTCGACGTCAAGGACGGTTACGCACGTAACTTCCTAGTACCGAAGGGCTTCGCAGTGCTTTGGACCCAGGGCGGAGAGAAGCAGGTCGCACAGATCAAGGCTGCTCGCGCAGCTCGCGCTCTCGCCACCGTTGAAGAGGCACAAACCCTCAAGGCTCGCCTTGAGGAGAAGCCAGTTCGCCTAGCCGTCAAGGCTGGCGTTGGCGGCCGCCTCTTCGGTTCGATCAAGACCGCAGATGTCGTCAAGGCAGTCGTTGAGGCTGGCATTGGCGAGATCGACAAGCGCAAGGTTGAGTTCGGCGCTCCAATCCGCACTACCGGTAACCACGAGGCAACCGTTCGTCTTCACGGCGACGTCACCGCAAAGGTCACCCTGCAGGTTGTTGCTGCTAAGTAGCTCAAACTAAACTTCTGGCGGTGGGTTTCG
>CAWULM010000128.1:0-1943 GCA_963923635.1 uncultured Micrococcales bacterium
AGCCACGAAAGAATTTCTGCATCGAGCTTCTTCTCGCTGTCGAGGTCTACTGGCACGTGCAGCAGCGACGACGATGGCGCAAGCCAAAGGTTGTCGCCAAGCTTGTCGGCAATCGGCTGAACCCAATCGAGAATCTCGTTGAGGTTTGCCTTCCAGATGTTGCGACCGTTCACAACACCGAGCGAAATAACTTTTCCAGGAAGAGCTGCGATCACGGCGTCAACTTCGTGACGTGCGTTCACTGCGTCGAGGTGGAAACCATCAATAGGAAGGTCAGCAACAATCTTTAGGTTTTCTTGAAGAGTTCCGAAGTAGGTTGCAACCAGCAACTTCACATCAACCTGAGAAAGTGCAGCGTAAGCAGTTTCGAAAGCGGCCTTCTGCGCTGCGTCGAGTTCGGTAACCAAAATCGGCTCGTCGATCTGAACCCATTGCGCACCTTCAGCGGCGAGCGCCTTCAGCAGCTCAACGTAAACGGGAAGAATGTTTGCCAGCAGAGCCCACTTGTTGCTCGAGTCCTTTGCCTTACCAACCGAAAGGTAGGTGACCGGGCCGATGATGACCGGCTTGAAGTTAACACCCTGCGCCTTAGCTTCGCGAACCTGCGAAAGAATGCGCGAGGCATCCAAGCTGAAGCTGGTCGAAGCAGTGAACTCAGGAACGATGTAGTGGTAGTTGGTGTCGAACCACTTGGTCATGTCTCCGGCAGCAACCGCTTCGTCAGCCTTGACCGAACGGCCGCGGGCAACGCGGAAGAAGTTGTCGAGCTGGTCGCCCGCATAGCCCTGCACACGCTCAGGCAAGGCACCGAGGGTGAAGGTCATGTCCAGCACCTGGTCGTATAGCGAGAAGTCGCCAACCGGCACCAGGTCGAAACCAGCCTGAGTCTTCCAGTTTTGAGCACGCAGATCAGCGGCCACGGCTAGCAGCTCATCGCGGCTGCTCTGACCCTTCCAATAAGCCTCCTGAGCGAACTTCAGTTCGCGCTGGGCGCCGATGCGTGGAAAACCAAGATTGTGGATGCGAGCCATTAAATAAACCTTTGGGGTTGGAAAAGGGGGTAACCCCTCTATTTTGCCGTAGCCAAGCGACTCACACCAAAACGAGCGGGCCGCACTCCCCTTTATTACTCATCGTTTCGGCAACTCGCCGAGTGTCAATCAGCGTGGATGTCTGCGACGCGCAGTAACTTGGAACAACCGACGGGGTTGGCAACCAGCCAGCTAGCCCGAAGTACAGGGTAGTTTTGGGGCCGAAATCCCCGAAATTCAGGGAAAAACACAAAATCTAGTACTTTTTTCAAAATTAAGTAGCGTATTTAGTGTTTGCTCTGCTATCTTGATTTAGCGCCAGTCAACCGACCGGAGCAAAAAAGCCGGGGAAACCCACCGAAACAGGAGAGTCAAATGGCCAAGGTAACTGTTTACAGCCTGCCATCTTGCGTTCAGTGCGACAGCACCAAGCGCATGCTCAAGAGCATCGATGTCGAATACGAAGAAGTTGACATGAGCCAAGACGCCATCGCTCTAGACATGGTCAAGAGCCTCGGTTACACCTCGGCCCCAGTCGTGATCTCTGGTGACGACCACTGGAGCGGCTTCCGTATGGACCGCATCAAGGCCCTGAAGGCAAGCTAACGCAAGACTTAACGCAAAACCCCCGAGCACAAAGCTCGGGGGTTTGCTACTTCACGGGTAGTCCCCTCGATCTAAACCATGAAGAGTTGCAACCAGACCATCAAGATCTGTCTGGAAATTCACGCTACCGCAAACCCAAGACACCAGATTAACGAACTCAGAAATATTCGCCCAGAGATACACCGATAAACTCGTATGGTTGCTCCAGCGATGGAGCTCAGGAGAATTCGCCTAGTGGCCTATGGCGCGCGCTTGGAAAGCGCGTTGGGTGCAAGCCCTCGGGGGTTCGAATCCCCCATTCTCCGC
>CAWULM010000129.1:0-1909 GCA_963923635.1 uncultured Micrococcales bacterium
CCTTCAGCCAGTCAGCGCAGATAGTCACCGAAGTCGTCGCCACATGGGAGCTGTACTTTACGTGCATGCTCGAGTTAACTTTCTCGGAACATGAACTCGCCTTAGCGCTTGCGGAGTGCCCAAAAACGAGAGTGGCGGAAAGGAGCGCCATGGCTAAAGCCTTGAGCGGATCTAGTTGTGGAGCGAACACCTTTGAAGATTAGGTTGATGCTCGAAATGCTGTCGAAAGTTATTCACAAGCGGTTAAAGCAAGAATCCCAGTCAAAAAGACTGGGATTCTTATTGGTTGCGGAGGCAGGATTTGAACCTACGACCTCCGGGTTATGAGCCCGGCGAGCTACCGAACTGCTCCACCCCGCGGCGTACTTATAGTTTAGCACGGCCGCGAGGGCCTCACAATCCCGATGTTTAGAACTACTTGGTCGCCTGAACTGCTGCTTCGATGGCCGCTTGCAAGGCCTTCTCGGCTTCACCGTAAGCAGTCCAATCTCCGACCTTCAGTGCTGCAGCTCGATCGCTAAGCGCTTGCTGCGCTGCTTTCAACGCTGATTGTAGAGCGACATTGTCAATCTTGCCCGGCTTAGTCGTTCCGCCGGTGCCAGAACCAGAGTTATCAACACCAGAGTTTCCACCGAACAGCGAATTCAGCGCGGCATCCAAGGTGTCTTCAAACGCGATTTTGTCACCGAAGGCGACCAGCACCTTCTTTAGGAGTGGGAACGAGGTTCCGCCGGTCGACTGAATGTAAACCGGCTGCACATACAGCAATCCGCCGCCAACAGGCAGCGTGAGTAAGTTTCCATCGAGCACCGTAGTCGAACCTTGTCGAAGCAGGTTGAGCAACTTCGAAACATCTGGGTCAACAGAGAATGAGTTTTGCACCTGACCCGGACCAGGAACGATTGAAGTTCGTGGAATCGAAAGCAATCTCATGGTTCCGTAGTCCGCAGAAATCTTGCCTGCCGTCGAACCCGCGTCTGAATCGACAGCCAGGTAGGCGGTCAGCACGTTACGACTCGACTCACCGGTAGAGCGTGGAATGAAGGTTGTATAGAGAGAGAACGCAGATGCGTCAGCACCTGGCACCTTCATGCTCAGGTAGTAAGGCGGCTGAAGATCGCCACTCGAACTAACAGGGTCGTTCGGGGTCATCCATGCGTCTTGCTGCGAGTAGAACGCTCCAGCTTCGGTCACGTGATACTGACCAAGGATGGCGCGCTGCACCTTGAACAGATCGGCCGGGTAGCGCACGTGGCTCATTAGCTCACCCGACATTTTGCTGATTGGCAAAACAGTGTTCGGATAGATTTTCTGCCAGGTTTGCAGCACAGGGTCTTTTGAATCCCAGGCGTAAAGCTTCACACTTCCGTCGTAAGCGTCAACGGTTGCCTTCACCGAATTGCGAATGTAGTTCACATCTGGGTTGCCAGAGGTGTACTCCCCCGATGAATCGCGAATTGCATTGTCGAATGACTCTGCGCGCGAGTATGGGTAGCGGTTAGAAGTTGTGTAACCATCGACGATCCAGACCACGCGACCGTTCACCACTGAGGGGTAAGTGTCCGAGTCAAGTGTTAGGTATGGCGCAGCGGCTTGAACGCGTTCAATTGGAGTGCGGTTGTACAGAATCTGCGACTTGTCACTGATTGCGTCACTCAACAGAATCTGCTCGCTTTGGAACTTAACTGCGTAGGCGAGGCGAGTGAAAATGTTGTCTAGCTTAGGGCCACCGTTTCCGGTGAAAGTTGTGTAGGTTTGCTCGGCACCATTGGCTCCACCTGGGTAGTCCATTTCGCGAGCCTTGCTGTTGGCGGTAGCTCCGACGATCGAATACTCAGGGTTTGACTCACCGAAGTAAATGCGAGGCTCAAACTTTCCAAGCGCGCCGTCCGAAGGGATGCCCGATTGG
>CAWULM010000130.1:0-1909 GCA_963923635.1 uncultured Micrococcales bacterium
TCGCGATGAGTTCGCTGACCACTAGAACTGCTGACGCACCGTTGTCGGTGGTTGGAAGCGCAGGAAGCTTCTGCCACATCCATGAACCTAGAAGCGAACCGGCGACGCCACCAAGGAGCTGTGCGACAAGGTAGGCACCAAAGGTGTTAATGTCAATCTGCTTGCGCGCGTAGAAATAAAGCGAGACCGCAGGGTTGAGGTGGCCGCCACTGATTCCGGCGGTGAGCATGATCATTAAACCTAGGGTGGTGGCCAAGGCTGCCTGAGGCAGTGGCTGACCCGAGGTGATTGCACCGATGATTGATGTTACGAAAGTTGCGACACCGAGAAATTCGGCGAGCATCTGCTTGAGTAGCTTGTTCATTGTTCTCCTTTTACCTGAACTAAGACTTCGTTATGGCGCAGCAACCCAGGTTTCCACGGGGGATCAAACCTCGCGAAACTGAGTGGCCCGACCGGCTCGAGGCCCTCTTCACGAAGATACCCCATGAGTTCTTCGCCCCGTTGAACGAACACGTTGGGGTTCCAGCCGCCGCGAAACGAGATAGCGGCCATCTGGCAGGCGGGGTAGCTTCGTACGCTCACGTTTGCGTCAGACGGGTCGGGGGTGTTCTGTGGGTCAAGATCGGCGGGCAGAACGAAGGCGATTCGGTGGGTTTCGGCGGAGGCATCCACGCTGGTTTGCAGCACCGGGGCGGTCATGGCGATCGACTGGCGCTCGCGGTTATTACCGCTGATGTAGCGAACGAGGGGGTTGAAGCCGATGTTGCCGGCGTCGCGCTGCAGGGCTCGAACGTCCACTTCGGCGCGCAGGTGTGCAGGGTATTGGCGCAGCTCAAAGCCCGGATAGCGCCTGATAACGCTGTACGGCAGTTGCTCGGTCATGAATCTAGGTTAACTCGCGGTCAAAATCGGCACTAGAATAAAGAAGTCTGTTTCGGCTAGTGCCGAATGCAATCTAGTGAGGTTTTCGTGGGTTCCGTTATCAAGAAGCGACGCAAGCGTATGTCGAAGAAGAAGCACCGTAAGTTGCTTCGTAAGACTCGCCACCAGCGTCGTAACAAGAAGTAAGTCTTCAACGAAACACCCGCCACCATTCCGGTCGGCGGGTTTTTGTTTTAAGCGGGCTAGGCCTTGGATGCCTTTTTCTGCGCTTTATTGCGCTTCTTGATCTCGCGCTTCTTGAAGTCGAGAATCTTCCAACCGGCAGCCTTGGCGTAGCGCTCAAGGTTCTTGTCTGGGTTAACGGCGACCGGGTGGCCTACGTGGGTCAGCATCGGTAGGTCGTTGGCTGAGTCGCTGTATGCGAATGAGCGCTTGAGGCTGAGGTTGCGTTCTTTGGCAAGTTTCTTCATGGCGGCCAGTTTGCGCTTGCCGTGCAGTGGGCGACCCTCGAGCTCTCCGGTCAAAATGCCTTCAGCATTTCTGGCGACGGTGGTGCCGAGGCCGCCGGTCAGCCCAAGCTGCTTGGCGATGTGCGCAGCCATTTCGGTTGGGCTGGCGGTGATGATCCAAACTTCGCGGCCCTTGGCCACGTGCTCCTGCGCGATGCGCACGGTTTCAGGCCAAAGCTTTGGTGCGATGTAGTCAGGGAAAACGTCGATGACCATCTGCTGAAGTTCGCTCGCCTTGTGACCAGCAACCAGGCCGAGCGCACGGTCTTCGATGTGCTTCATCATGCCGGCCGATTCGCCGCGCCAAATGAATCTGAACTGCTGCCAAGCGAAACGGTAGAGGTCGCGACGGTTGATGTAGTTTCGCTCGAAGCCAGCCTTGCCAAAAAGAAAAGACGACGACCCGCGCAGCAGGGTGTTGTCTAGATCGAAGAAAGCAGCTTCCTTCTTCTTATCGGTGGTCTTTTTTGGCACCTCACAAGTTTAGAGCCGCCGTACTATTTAGGGGTGAGTGA
>CAWULM010000131.1:0-1904 GCA_963923635.1 uncultured Micrococcales bacterium
GAGTGTAAAAATTTCCGATACGGCTGATAAGAATGCGGCTGAATGGCCAGTTGAGCAGCTTTCCACCCTTTATCCAGCGCGAACCGATGACCAGATCGCTCGTCGATGCTGCCGCCAAGAGTGCCGGTAAATCTTCGGCTCGATGGCTGCCGTCGGCATCCATTTCGACAACCAGGTCGTAATCTTTGCCGAAGGCCCATTCAAAACCAGCTAAATAAGCCCTGCCGAGGCCGTTTTTGCCTTTTCGGTGCAAAACGTTGATGCGCGGGCTGGTCTGGGCCAGGTCGTCGGCTAGGTCTCCGGTGCCGTCGGGGCTGGAATCATCAACGATTAGCAGGTCTACCTGGCGGTTTTGCTCGAGTAGCGCCCAAACCGAGTGCTGAAGGTTTAGCACTTCGTTGTAGGTGGGCATGATTACGAGCGTTTTCAAGGCATTCTTTCTGCTTATCTGGTCAGACTACGGGCTTTTCTTGGAGGTTTTCTGGACATTTGCTGGGATTTACTGGGGAAATTTTGGATGGTTCCTCTGCTGAGCCGAATTTTGAAAGACACGCCGAGTCGAAGCTCGTAAACTAGGAGATAACTACTAGGTATAGTGGCAAAGCGACTATGAAACACCCACATATTGTGGCAATCGGAAACCCCGATTTGCTGGTCAAATCTCGGTTTGACGCTCAATTTTGTGGATTTTCAGCCGAAATGAGCCGACGATGACGCAGAAAGGAAGGCCAACATGTTCGATTTGGTCTACTTTTCAAGCGTTTCTGAGAACACCAAGCGTTTTGTAGAAAAGCTTGGCATTCCGTCGGTTCGAATCCCGCTGCTGACCAAAGACGCCGAGAGCTTCGAAATCTCGAATCAGAGCGTCTTGGTGGTGCCAACTTATGGTGGCGGCGAGGATAAGCGTGCGGTTCCTGTTCAGGTGATCAAGTTTTTGAACAACCCGAAGAACCGAAAGCTGATTTCTGGCGTTATCGCAATGGGAAACACGAATTTCGGTGAGGCCTACTGCATAGCCGGAGACATCGTCGCCGCTAAACTCCAAATTCCACTGATCAACAGAGTGGAAATCTTGGGCACTCCGGACGATATCGAAACCACAAAAGAAAGAATCGCGAAACTATGGACCTCTCAGCAGATCTAGACGTCGACGTCACTAAATTGCACGAGACCACACCGGACATCGAGGACAGCTTGAGCTATCACGAGCTCAACGCGATGATCAACCTCTGGGATGCTGACGGCAAGATGCAGATTCACAAGGACAAGGCTGCCGTTCACAAGTACTTCCTAGAGCACGTGAACCAGAACACCGTATTCTTCCACAGCCTGAAGGAGCGTCTGGCTTACCTGGTTGAGCACGAGTACTACGACGAAGAGGTTCTAAAGCTTTACTCCTTCGACTTCCTGCAGCGTCTTCACGACCACGCATTCGCTAAGAAGTTCCGTTTCGAGACCTTCCTAGGTGCGTTCAAGTTCTACACCTCGTACGCACTGAAGACCTTCGACGGCACTCGCTACCTAGAGCGCTTCGAAGACCGCGTTGTAATGGTTGCGTTGACCCTGGCTAACGGAAACGAAGAGTTTGCGATTCAACTCACCGACGAAATGCTCGCCGGTCGTTTCCAGCCAGCAACTCCAACCTTTTTGAACTGTGGAAAGAAGCAGCGCGGCGAGTTGGTTTCGTGCTTCCTGCTTCGCACCGAAGACAACATGGAGTCGATCGCTCGCGCTATCAACTCATCGCTGCAGCTTTCAAAGCGCGGTGGTGGTGTTGCTCTTAACCTCACCAACATTCGTGAATACGGCGCTCCGATCAAGAAGATCGAAGGTCAGAGCTCGGGTGTTATTCCTGTGATGAAGCTTCTCGAAGACTCATTCAGCTACGCAAACCAGTTGGGTGC
>CAWULM010000132.1:0-1898 GCA_963923635.1 uncultured Micrococcales bacterium
GGTCAGGAGCTTGGCTATCTGCCAGGTAGCGAGTCAGAAAAGATGAACCCTTGGGGTCAGGCAATCTTCGACACTCTTAGCGCATTGGTTTCGAAAGAAGTGATTGACCATGTTGTTGACCGCGGAATTCTTGAAGTTCTTCCGCTCACTCACATTCGCGGTCGCTCGCTGCACGATGCATTCGTGATCGTCGATGAAGCCCAGTCACTCGAGCGCAACGTCTTGCTGACTGTGCTCTCGCGTATCGGTCAGAACTCGAAGGTGGTGCTAACCCACGACGTCGCTCAACGCGACAACCTCCGCGTTGGTCGACACGATGGTGTTGCTGCCGTTATCGAATCGCTGAAGGGTCAGTCGCTCTTTGCGCACGTAACACTCACTCGTTCTGAACGTTCGGCGATTGCAGATTTGGTTACCAACCTGCTCGACTAGTTCGCGTTGTGGATAACTTCATCCACACGTTTGCGCGCTTGGTTATAGTCGCCACGTGCATTTGTTTGAACCATGGGTGGCACTCGTTGGCCCGTTGTACGTCTTGGTGATTTCCGTTCCCTTGATCATCTTTGACGTGAAGCAGCGACGTTTGCCAAACCGTTTAGTTCTTCCCGGTTTACCCATCGCCATGTTGGTTCAGACGATTGCATGCGTCATCACACAAAACTTTGCACCACTCGGGGTTGCATTGCTTTGGATGCTCGGGGGTTTCGGGTTTGGCTTGTTATTCAACCGACTCGGAGCACTCGGCATGGGTGACGCCAAATTGATTGCGCTGCTATGTCTGAATCTAGGTTGGTTCGATCCAGTCTGGCCGCTGATCAGTTTGGTGGCGGCGTTCTTCGTCGCCACAGTGTTGGTGTTGCTCGGCTTTGTCTTTAGGCGGCAAAGCCTGAGCAGCTCCATCCCTCTCGGGCCATACCTGCTCGGCGGGTTTGCTCTAGTGCTTACTCAGCTGGCTTAGTCATCGACAGCACGTTCAGTGCCTTGTCGAGCTGTTCCATGCTCAGCTTCTCGCCATCGACATAGCCAAGCTCAATGGTGGCCTCACGAACCGTGATGCCCTTCTTAACTGAGTGCTTGGCGATCTTGGCGGCAGCCTCGTAGCCGATGTACTTGTTCAGCGGAGTAACGATTGAAGGGCTCGACTCAGCAAGTGCCAGCGCGCGCTCCTCGTTAGCCTCTAGGCCGTCAACGGTCTTGTCGGCGAGTAGTCGAGTTGAGTTCGAGAGCAAACGAATTGACTCGAGCAGAGCGTTGCCCATCACCGGAATCGCAACGTTCAGCTCGAAGTTTCCGGTTGCGCCAGCCCAGGCGACAGTCGCGTCGTTTCCGATGACTCTTGCACACACCATGAGCACAGCTTCAGGAATAACCGGGTTCACCTTGCCAGGCATGATGCTCGAGCCAGGTTGCAGGTCTGGAATGTGCAGTTCAGCAATACCTGCGTTCGGGCCTGAGCCCATCCAGCGTAGGTCGTTGTTGATCTTGGTGAGGCTCACAGCGAGAACACGAAGCGCACCCGAAGTTTCAACTAGCGCATCACGAGCACCTTGAGCTTCAAAGTGGTTACGAGCTTCGGTGATAGGAAGTTTGGTTTCTTCGGCCAGCAAGCGAATAACTTCTTGAGGGAAGCCCTTCGGGGTGTTGATGCCGGTGCCAACTGCAGTTCCACCAAGTGGCACCTCAGCTACGCGACCGATGGTCGACTCGATGCGCTCAATCGCGTAACGAATTTGTGCGGCGTAGCCACCGAATTCTTGGCCGAGAGTTACTGGCGTGGCATCCATGAGGTGAGTGCGGCCAGCCTTGACCACGTTCTCCCAGAGTTTTGCCTTCTTCTCGAGCGAAACAGCGAGGTAGTCGAGCGCTGGAAGTAGATCGTGAATCAACGCTGCGGTCAC
>CAWULM010000133.1:0-1897 GCA_963923635.1 uncultured Micrococcales bacterium
GCAACGCTTCGATCTCTGGCGCAGAGGCTGGTTGCCAGGGCGAAGTTGGTTCAGCCTGCTCTATGGCAGCAGGCGCACTCGCTCAAGTTCTCAAGGGCACACCTCGACAGGTTGAGAACGCAGCCGAAATCGCGATGGAACATAACCTCGGCCTCACCTGTGACCCGGTAGGAGGCTTTGTGCAAATGCCATGCATCGAGCGCAACGCTATCGCCGCTGGCACCGCAGTGGCCGCCGTGCGGCTTGCGCTCAACGGTTCTGGCGAGCACAAGATTTCGCTAGACACCGTCATCGAAACCATGCGCCAAACCGGCGTCGACATGTCTACCAAATACAAAGAAACGTCCGAAGGTGGCCTCGCTGTGAATGTTGTGGAGTGTTGAAATGTCGGTAGTGGTTATCTGGTGCTCGAACCTGGCCCGTTCAGCTGAGTTTTATCAGGCGGTGCTCGAAGGTGAGCGTGCCCACGAGTCAAACGAGTTCGTTTCGGTTTCAGCCGCGGGTAATGAAGTGCTGTTGCACCTATTACCTGAGCAATACCGAGACGAACCAAGCTACGGTGCCGAGAACCCTATAAAGCCTGTCTTCGAGGTCGCCAGCTTGAGCAACGCAGCAGAGGCAGCCATGGCCACTGGTGGCAGCATCCCAGGGGAGCAAGCAATCTATGGCGACTGGGAGTATCTAGACGCCATCGACCCAGATGGGCATGTAATCCAGTTTCGCCAAAGAATCTAGCCCATTCCAGAGGCCTCAGATTTAGGCTAAACTTAGCGAGTACTTGGAGACGTCGCATAGCCCGGTCGAGTGCGCCTCACTGCTAATGAGGTAGGGGTTTTAAAAGCCCCTCGGAGGTTCAAATCCTCTCGTCTCCGCCAATCGTGCCCAAAGTAAACTGAGCACATGACACAAAATCCCCGAGCCAAGCTAGGCACCGGGGATTTTCTACTTCTGGTCATCGCCGCAGTCTGGGGCTCGACCTACCTAGTAACGAAACACCTCGCCACAGTTGGCTCGATCGGTGGGCTGCTCGCCATTCGTTTCACAATCGCTGCATTTGCGCTTTGGGTTTATGCACTTTTCATTAAGCGTGACCGCTTCACTAAAACCGAAGTGCTAATCGGAACAGCTTTTGGTTTGAGTCAGACCGTGGTGCTGAATCTAGAAGCACAATCTGTTCACTACACCTCGGCAACGAACGGTGGCCTCATCATCGGCGTTTCGATTTTGACGGTGCCAATTCTCGAGAGCATGTGGCGCCGCAACTGGCTTCCGCGAAACTTCTTCATCGCTTCACTGATTGCAATACTTGGGCTTTTCTTGCTGGTCATGGGCAACGGTTTGGTGCAACCAAATATCGGTGACCTCTTCATGTTTATTGCAATGGTGTGGCGAACTTTCCACTTCGTGATCGTCGGCCACGTCACTCAAGGGTCTCAAATTTCACCCGTGAACTTAACCGCAATGACGGTCTCCACTTCGGGTGCAGTCATGCTTCTGCTGAATCCCAGTGAGGCTTTCGCTACCGCGGCAAAGTACGACCTGACCGACTGGTCCATCATGCTATTCCTTGCCCTGATTTGCACCTCGTTCGCATTCATCGGAATGAACTGGGCAGTGAAACACACCAGCGCATCTCGCACCAGTCTGCTTCTCGGCACCGAACCGGTTTGGTCGACCATACTCGCCACCGTTCTCGGTGGTGAGCTGATGGGGCCGTTGGGTATTCTCGGTGCATTGCTGATCATCAGCGCAACCTATTGGGGTCAGGCAATCGAGACTAGGCACAGACAAGGTGCTGCCTAGATGAAAGCGAAAACCAAAAACGGATTTCCACCTAAGGTATGCGAACGTTGCGGCCGTGAGTTCGAGTGGCGCAAGAAGTGGGCACGCGACTGGG
>CAWULM010000134.1:0-1858 GCA_963923635.1 uncultured Micrococcales bacterium
TCGATCTTTTCGTTGTTCAGAACGCGGTCTTGCATGATTTTCGAGGCCTTGAACGAGTCACGACGGTGAATCAGGTAGACCTTCGAGGCAAAACGGGTCAGGAAGGTGGCTTCTTCCATGGCCGAGTCGCCACCGCCAACCACGGCAATGGCCTTTTGCTGGAAGAAGAAGCCGTCGCAGGTGGCGCACCAAGAGACTCCGTGGCCGCTGAGCTCCTTTTCGCGAGGCAAACCGAGCTCACGGTAGGCGGCGCCGGTCGAAATGATCACGGTTTTTGCTTCGTAAACCTCACCGCCGCCGGTCTTCACGATTTTCACGTCGCCAGAAAGCTCAAGTTCGACCACGTCGTCGTAAATGGTCTCGGCACCAAAGCGCTCGGCCTGCTCTTGGAACTGAGCCATCAGCTCAGGGCCCATCACGCCGGTTGGAAAGCCAGGGAAGTTCTCGACCTCGGTGGTCTTCATCAGTTCGCCACCGACCTCGACCGAAGAAGCGATCACGACAGGCTTTAGGCCGGCACGAGCGGTATAGATTGCGGCGGTCCAGCCGGCAGGTCCTGATCCAACGATGACTACGTCGCGCACAGCTTCTCCTGAAATAAAGGTTCGTTGTTGAGCAAATTCACTCAACATCACAGAAGCAAAGTTTATCGGCGAGTTATTCCGCGAAGTAACTTAGTTACGCCGCGCCACGCCTCAGAAATCTCTTCGACCTTTAAGAACGACAACGCACCCGCGTAAATCGCAAGCATCACGGCACCAACGAGCACCGAAACCACACCCGCACCGGCGATAGTTTTCAGCCCGAAAGCACCTTCATCGATAAGCCCAGTGAAGTGCACAATCGCCCAACCCGAAGCCCCAGCCAAGAAAGCGGCCAGCACCATTCGGGTGGCTGCCGAAGCCAAGCCAACACCTTCAAACTTTCCAATACGTTTGCTCAACATACGATAGGCGAGCACTGCCTGCACCGAAATCGAGACGCAGTTGAGAAGTGAAAGCGCAACGACGACCCAAGCACCCGCAACCGTTTGCCAAATCGCAAGAGCACCTGCGATGAAAACGCTCGTCTGCACAACGGTGAAGTAGAAAGGCGTGCGAGTGTCTTCGATTGCGTAGAACGCCTTTTGCAACATGAAGACAAAACTGAACGGCACCAAACCAAACATCATTGCGATGATGACATTTCCAAGTGCCGCGGTCGCAGCATATTCACCGACGAATACTCGCGCGATTGGATACGACAAAACCATTAGCGCAACCGATGCGAAGGCACTGATTAGCAAAATAGTGCGCAGCGATTTTCCAAGTTCGGTTTTCAATTCGTCGATCTGGTTTTCGTGTGCAAAATGCGAAAGTCGAGTGAACGACGCAGTCGCAATCGAAACGGTAGCCACACTGTGCGGAAGCATGAACACCAACCAAGCAATCGAAGCTGCAGCGACCGAAGCTACTGCCAGACCATCGGCGGTGCGAGCACTAATTGCACTCGAAGCGACAATCGATTGAACGAGCCCACCGATTTGAGTGACCAGCACCATTGCAAGAGTCCATGATCCGGCTTTAACTGCGGGACGCAAACCAACGCCGCGAAACTTAAAGTTGAGACGAAAGCGCAAGCCAATTCGCTTCCAGAACAAAAGCAAAATCGCAGCCTGCGACGCAACACCAAGCGTTGCAGTTGCAGCGATCAAAATGATTTGCGGTTGACCCCACTGATCAATCGCACGCGCACCGGTTGGGTCAGCACCAAACAAAACGATGAAGGCAAGCATGCCAACAATGGCAACGATGTTATTCAACACCGGTGCCCACATGAACGGCCCGAATGCAGAACGCGCATTCAAGATCTCACCGAA
>CAWULM010000135.1:0-1852 GCA_963923635.1 uncultured Micrococcales bacterium
TGATTGGCATGGTGATGCCGACGATGTCTGCCTCTTGGAACGCGTCGGTTCCGATTAGGTGAGAACCGACCTGACCGGTGATCGCAAGAAGTGGAACCGAATCCATGTGTGCGTCAGCGATTGCGGTAACCAAGTTGGTAGCACCAGGGCCAGAAGTTGCGATACAGACGCCGAGCTTGCCACTCGATGAGGCATAACCTTCGGCAGCATGCCCAGCACCTTGCTCATGACGCACCAAAATGTGGCGAATCTTGGTTGAATCCATAAGTGGGTCGTAGGTCGGCAAAATTGCACCGCCAGGCAGACCAAAAACAGTGTCGATACCGAGCAGTTCAAGGCTGCGAATTACAGCCTGTGCTCCGGTAAGAACTTCGTTAGCCATTAGTTTCCTCGTTAGCTATTGGAGAATCAGGTTTTACGAACTAGCCGCAGTAAGCGCCTTCAGATGCTGAGTGCACAAGCTTCGAATACTTCGCGAGTACGCCACGCGTGTAACGCGGTGGCAGCGGAGCCCAGTCTGCTTTACGGGCTTCTAACTCTTCTGGCTCAACGAGTAGTTCGAGCGAACGAGCTGCGATGTCGACTCGAATCAAGTCTCCGTCGCGCACCAGAGCAATTGGACCACCGTCGGTCGCCTCTGGAGCAATGTGTCCGATACACAGGCCGGTTGTGCCGCCTGAGAATCGTCCGTCAGTTAATAGTAAGACATCCTTGCCCAGTCCCGCACCCTTGATTGCTCCTGTGATGGCCAGCATTTCGCGCATACCCGGGCCACCCTTAGGGCCTTCGTAGCGAATAACCACCACGTCGCCCGCGTTGATCTTGCCTTCACTTAGGGCTTCCATCGCAGCGGCTTCGCGCTCAAAGACGCGTGCAGGGCCGGTGAACTTGTCGAGATCGAAGCCAGCGGTCTTGACCACTGCCCCACCAGGAGCCATGGTTCCACGAAGAATGTTGATGCCACCGGTCTTGTGAATCGGGTTCTGCAGGGCGCGAATGATCTTGCCGTCTGGGTCTGGCGGGTTGATGCCCTCTAGGTTTTCGGCAACGGTCTTGCCGGTTACGGTCAGTGCATCACCGTGGATAAGTCCCGCGTCAAGCAGAGCCTTCATAACCACCGGAACGCCACCGACGCGGTCGACATCTGCCATAACGAACTGGCCGAAAGGCTTTAGGTCACCAAGGTGAGGCACCTTGTCGGCGATGCGGTTGAAGTCATCGAGCTGTAGGTCAACCTCGGCCTCGCGAGCGATAGCTAGCAGGTGCAGCACAGCGTTGGTAGAACCACCGAATGCCATGGTCACGGCAATTGCGTTCTCGAAGGCCTTCTTGGTCATGATGTCGCGAGCGGTGATGCCCTTGGCAATGAGGTTCACCACGGCCTCACCCGAGCGGTGTGCCCATGAGTCACGACGACGGTCAGCCGAAGGAGGCGAAGCCGAGCCAGGCAGGCTCATGCCGAGAGCCTCTGCAGCCGAAGCCATGGTGTTTGCGGTGTACATACCGCCGCAAGCGCCTTCGCCAGGGCAAATCGCGCGCTCAATGCGGTCTAGATCTTCAAGCGACATCTTGCCGGCCTTGCAGGCACCTACTGCCTCGAAGGCATCGATGATGGTTACTTCTTTTTCGGTACCGTCGGTCAGCTTCACCCATCCTGGCGCGATCGAACCGGCGTAAAGGAACACACTGGCTAGGTCGAGACGAGCAGCGGCCATCAGCATGCCAGGCAGTGACTTGTCACAACCGGCTAGCAAAACAGAGCCGTCAAGACGCTCAGCCTGCATCACAGTCTCAACCGAGTCGGCAATAACTTCGCGAGAAACCAGCGAGAAGTGCATGCCCTCGTGGCCCA
>CAWULM010000136.1:0-1849 GCA_963923635.1 uncultured Micrococcales bacterium
CTCCTGCTCAGCACCTACCAGCTCATGATTCCGAACGAAATCTTCGGTCGCATTCACGGCACTCGTCGCACTTTGGTCTGGGGGCTGATGCCGCTCGGAATGGTGATTGGTGGGGCTATCGCTCACCTAGGATTACGCGTGCCACCGATTGCAGCCGGTTTACTGGCGACCGCGGTTGGAATCTATCAGTACCGATTCATTACTCGACTCGGCAACAACCCACCTCACCTCAGCGAGTAAGCACGTAGCGAACGGCGCTCTCGAGGGTTGGGTGGTTGAACGTAAAACCGCTGGCCACAAGTTTGTCGCAAGTCATTTTCTGATTGCAGATCAGTAGTTCGTCGGCACCTTCACCAAAAGCCAGTCGAAGCGCAAAAGAAGGCACTGGCAATATCGCTGGGCGGTGCAAACCTTTGGCAAGAGCTTTGACCATATCGGTGCAGGTTGCGTGTTCGGGTGCGGTCAGGTTGTAAACACCAGAGCATTGCTTGTTTTCGATCAGGTGACGAATTGCTCGAACTTCATCGTCGAGGCTGATCCACGCCCACCATTGGTTACCTGGCCCGAGTGGACCGCCGACACCTAACTTCAGCAGAGGGAGCAGTCGACCCAGTGCACCAAGCTTGCGTGAGAGCACCATCGTGGTGCGCACGAGCACAACTCGAGTGTCTTCGCTTGCCTTCAACGCTTCTTGTTCCCAAGCTGAAGCGAGGTCACTCAGAAAGCCAGTGCCTTTAGCGTCCGTTTCACTTTTTGCATCACCGCCGGTGTCACCGTAGAAACCAGATGCCGAACCGCTGATCAATACTTTTGGCTTTGTGTCGGCTGCGGCAATGGCTCTGACCAAAGTTTGCGTCGAACGAATGCGCGATTCGACAAGTTCTTCTTTGTACTTCTTAGTCCACGGCAGTTTTCCGGTGGTCGCTCCGGCCAGGTTTACCACCGCGTCAACGCCTACCAGGGCGTCGGCTGGAATCTCGAAGTTGTCTGGGTTCCACTGCACTTCATGAGCAGTTCTCGGTGCTCTGCGTACCAGCCGAATGGCGGTGTGCCCGTCAGCAGTTAGTTGTCTGGCTAGTTCGCTTCCGATCAGGCCGCTGGCCCCCGAAATCAAGACGCGCATTGCTGCTCCTTAGCCCATGGTGCGTGGGTCTGGCCCCACGCGCACTCCATCTTCTAAACCGCTGATGGTGGCCATTTCTTCCCCGGTCAACGCAAAGTCGAAGACATCGAGGTTTTCACTCAGGCGATCGGCGTTGGTCGACTTTGGAATCACAAGATTGCCGAGCTGAATGTGCCAGCGAAGAATGGCCTGAGCCGGAGTCTTGGCATGGTTCGCGGCAATCTTTTCAATGGCCTCGGTGCCAAACATGGCGCCACGAGCCAGCGGCGACCAAGCTTCGGTGGCCACCGAGTGATCGGCGTTGTAACGACGAATCTCGTCTTGAGCTAGGCCTGGGTGCAGCTCGACTTGGTTCAGCGCGGGAATCACTCCACCGAGGTCAATAATTCTGCTCAAGTGCTCTGGGTGAAAGTTGCTCACGCCAATGCCCTTCACCTTGCCAGACTCGAGCGACTTCTCGAGAGCAGCCCAGGTTTCGACAAAAAGATTTTGTGTCGGGCAAGGCCAGTGAATCAAAAGCATGTCGACATAATCGATGTCAAGTTTCTGCAGACTTTCGTCAATCGCTTTCAAAGCTTCGTCATAACCTTGGCGATCGTTCCAGATTTTGGTTGTGACAAAAAGTTTGTCGCGGTCGAGTCCACTGGCGCGCACGGCTGCGCCAACCTCTTCCTCGTTCGCATAAAGTGCCGCGGTGTCGATGCGTCGGTAGCCAAGATCAATCGC
>CAWULM010000137.1:0-1838 GCA_963923635.1 uncultured Micrococcales bacterium
CAGCGCAATACGCAATAGAAGATGGTGCAGATGTTGTGATTGCACTCGGCGTAATTATTCGCGGAGGCACTCCCCACTTCGAGTACGTTTGCGACTCTGTCACTCAGGGGCTAACCCGCGTGCAGTTAGACACCGGTGTTCCGGTTGGCTTTGGCGTGCTCACCGTTGACACCGAGAAGCAAGCGCTTGACCGCGCTGGCCTCAAGGGCTCGAAAGAAGACAAGGGTGCCGAAGCGGTAGAAGCGGCCATCACGATGGCTAGACTGAGACCGTAAATCCTTCTTAGACAGGAATCGAAAATGGAACTTGCAAACGATATCACTCTGATCTTCCACCTAGTCGGTGTTGGTGCGCTGCTTAGCGGATTCTTCTACCAACTCAAAGACTGGGGCAAGGGCATGACCGTCAACGCCGGCATTTTGCACGGTGCATGGCTGATGTTTGTCACCGGCATGATCATGGCTGGTCTGATTCCTGCAATCGGAACCGAAGTTATCAACCCAATTCCTCTGGTTCTAAAGACTCTCGCACTTGTGCTGATTTTCTTCCTGGCTTACGCCAACAAGAAAAAGGAAGTCACTCCAAAGTACGTAGTGCCAACCATCGCACTGCTAACCGTGTTCAACATCGCGGTTGCAATTCTTGGCCCAATCATTCAGAGCAAGTAGTCGCTCAAACGAAAAGCCCTCGGAGCAATCCGAGGGCTTTCGCTTTGGCTGGTTTAGCGAAGGAACAATGCGCGCAAACGTTTGGTGGTGAACGCCAAGCCAATGGCGGTCATCACTACGAAGTAGAGCGCATGCCAGAGCATCGAAATGTCTACGTTGCCCAGTGTGCAGGCACGCACAAGCGCGATCGCCTGGTTCAGTGGCAGTGACTCGATCAGAATGCGCAGCCAGTCTGGGTAGACGTCTAGCGAGTAGAAGGTTCCTGAGAACAAGAACATCGGCAGCAAGAAGAAGTTCACGTAATCCATCTGGTGGAAGTTCTTCAGGTAACTGGTGATTCCCATGCCCAGGCTAGCGAAACCAAATGCAATCAGAACCGCTGAAGGAATTGCAAGCAATCCCCAAGCCGATGGAATCAGACCCATCGAACCAACCACCAAGGTGAATCCGCAGGCGTAGACGAAACCGCGAAGCAGCGCCCAGCCAATCTCTCCCAGCGCAACATCTAGCGGACCGAGCGAGGTCGCCAGCATGGCCTGATAAATCTTGCCGAAGTGCATCTTGAAGAAAACGTTCCAGGTGCTGTCGTAGATCGCACCGTTCATCGCACTGGTGGCCAGCAGCGCTGGCGCGATATACATGGCGTAGCTAATTGGTCGGCCGGAGCCATCGCTGATGTTCCCGATGATTCGACCAAGGCCAACGCCGAAGGCCAGCAAGTAGAAGACCGGCTCAACGAAACCGCTCAGCACTACCAACCAGGTGCTCGACTTGAGGGCCGAGAAGTTGCGCAACAGTACTGCCTGAGGGCGCCCTGAGTAAAGGGCAGAGCCAAGCTTGCCGCGACGGCGCTCAGCCAACGAAACCGCAGTGTTGATCAGACTCATTCGCTCAACCTCTTCGCAAATTGTGGGTACGCGGTCAGCAACCCAAACGCACCAATTGTCAGCGGCACCAGCAAGTGCACAAGCATCAACCAGCCAGGCACGGAAGCACCATAGCTAAGAGCACGACCAAGGTCGGTCGCGTGCCAAACCGGCGAAATCCAGCCAATCCATTGCAGATACAGCGGCAATGTACTCAGCGGAAAGTAGGTGCCCGAGAACATGAACATAGGAGTGAGCACAAAGCGACCAATGATCGCAAAGAACCCGTCGTCATCTTTCACGA
>CAWULM010000138.1:0-1821 GCA_963923635.1 uncultured Micrococcales bacterium
TCTCTGGATCCGCGGCCGTTACACGGCAACCTCTCAAGCATAGCCGAATAGGCGCCGGAGCGCCATCCCCGATTAGAACTTAGGCGGTAGCTTCGCTGTCAACAGCTGGGATGCTGACGGCCTCAGGTTTGCTCGGGCGGGTGAGCACGATGATGAAGAAGATTCCAACAGCCATGGCGCTAAGTGCGGTTACCGCCAATGGTGCGATGCAGTTCGTGAAGTAAGGCATGTAGACACTGGCATCAGGTGAGGCAAGCAGACCGGCAACCAGTTGGGCAGCCGTCATCCACTCTCCCAGCGAGTGCACGCTGACTCCACCGAGCGTCAAAATCGAAGCTAGGTCACTGAAATAGGTTGCAACCAACCAAACGCCTGCCGCCGCTGGAATTAGTGAAAGCAGAAGCAACAGCGGTGAAAAACCAGCATCGCGAAAGCGGCGCACGGTTAAGGCAAGCTGCGGGATGCTGATTCCTAGGCTTAGCAGGGTGGTGAGAGCGAGAATGACCCAAGTGGTTGAGTCATTGTTCGAGCCAGAGCCTTGCCTTTGAAGCCAGCTAATCCCTTGGTTTACGATGACGGCAAAAAGGTAGAAGTACCAGTACTGCGAGCGGCCAACTTTGCCGCGGAAGTTGAAGAAGTTATTAAAGCCGTAAACGATGGCGTTCAGAAAAGGCATTTGGTCCCCTGTCGGTTTTTGGTAAGTCTAGTCGTTAGAGCTTGACTTGAAAGTCAGTGACATCAGGCTGCGACGCTTTCTTGCTCGGCTTTTGAGCCTTTGAAGGAAGCACCGTCACCACGAAGCTAAACAGGCCGACCAGCAAGAACGAACCCACAAAGGCGAAAGCAAAAACAAGTGCATTGTCGAAGACGCCAGCATCGATTGCCTCAGCAATCGGACCAGTCGCCGAGTCTTGGAAAGCGACCAACGCGGCATTGAGCTCGGTAGGAGTCAAAGCTGAAAGAGTGCTTCCTTGGAAATCTGGAATGAAATAAGCCAAGAAGCCGACCATAGAAAAAATTGGCACGAGCCAAAGCAGAACCAGCCAGGGTGAAAATCCTGCGTCACGGTAGCGACGGATCAGAATGGTCAGGCCTGGCACGATTAGTAATCCGGTAACGAAGGTGGCAAGCAGTCCACCGGTGATGAACCCGTCAATGGTGCTCAACACGGCACGAAGTAGGACTGTGAAGAGCACCCAGTACCAATACTCTGCCCTCGACGCGACCCCGCGAAAGTTCGAGTAGTTTTTGAACCCTAGACTGATGGCGTCAGCAAAAGTTATTTTGTTCATGGTCTCCCCTAGTGCCCTTTTAGAATGGCACGAATCTGGTCTAAATCGGCGTTGATTGCCTCCACCAAAGACTCCACGCCGTCAAACTTGGCCGCAGGGCGAATGAAATCAACGTACTCTGCTTCAACCACGTGATCGTAGAGATTCAGGTCTCGGCGGTCGAGTACATGCACTTCGAGAAGCCGCGGTACTGCTTCGAAAGTCTCATTGATGCCAACCGAAAGCGCCGCCGGATACCTCTCATCGCCGTCAATCAACCAACCCGCGTAAACGGCATCTCTTGGTAAATAGCCCTCGGAGGTTCGAGACATGTTCGCTGTCGGAAAGCCAATCTCGCGACCAATCTTCAGTCCATGTTCAACCATGCCCACCGTTGAGTGATTGCGACCCAAAAGTTTCGCCACAGTTGTGACCTCGCCTTGGTCTAGTAGGTTTCGAATACGAGTGGACGAAACCACTTCCCCATCAACATCCACTGGAGCAACTTCGCGCACCTGAAAACCGTGCACTGCTCCTAGCTCGCGCAACA
>CAWULM010000139.1:0-1819 GCA_963923635.1 uncultured Micrococcales bacterium
TCTACAAGATTTACGCGGAATCGTTTAAGGGCGACGCTCACTTGAAGCAAGTGCAGAGTGCCGCCAAAGAACTCGTAGACAAAGTTCTCGGTTAATCGCGCTTTAGTAGTTTGGTGCTGCTGGTAGTTCGAAAAAGTTTTCGAGGACAGTGACACCTTGGTTGTGCATTTCTTTCGCAAGTTCTAGACCGACGAAGCGCAGGTGCCAAGGTTCGAACTGATAGCCGGTGGTTGGCGTCTCGCCATCTGGGTAGCGAACGATGAATCCATACTCCCAGCCATACTTCGCGACGAAACGACCCATGCGCGTTTTAGCAAAACAAACCCGAATCGTGCAGCCCTGACCATAGGCAGCAATGTCGATTGCGAGCCCAGTCTGATGCTCTGAATAACCTGGTCTTGCGGCGAGCGCCTCGCCAGCCTTCAACCCGTACCGCTTTACATCGCGAGCGTGAATGCTGACCTGGTAGTCGAAACTGCGGTACGCGCTCTGCATGATCAGCTGCCCCGCCCCGGCATCTTTGGCGGCCTGCGCCAGAGTCACGATTGCTTTGGCGGCCTGAGGGGCCAGCCACAAACTAAAAGGGTTGTAAGTCTTTGGGTGAGCAAACGACGGGCGAACCAGCTTTGGCACAAACTTTTTCGGGTTAAGCGGACGCTGTTTATCGACCACAACCCAGATCGATTTCGGGTCATCTAGCGAATATTTGGTCTTATCGAAGGTTGAGACGGTCGGCTCAGGGTCTGGCACCGGGTCGGTTGCGGCCAACGCCGGCGGACTAGCCAATCCAAGCAAAAGGCTTACACTGGAAAGTAACGAAATAGTTACGGCCTTTTTGCTGTTGGCTATAGAGCGTGCCTTGGTGCGCCACTGGTTTGTCATTTGTTTCAAGCCTATCTTTCACCTCTATAAAGAAAGAGTTCTTAGTGTCTAAAGAACGCAAGGATGCCGCCGCGGCAGTTGCCCGCGGAGAGCGTAGCCTCACCCACCGCGAGATCGTACTGATTCTCGTCGGCCTCATGTCAGGTATGTTCCTGTCTGCACTTGACCAGAGCGTCGTCGGTTCTGCAATGCGCACCATCGCCGACGACCTAAAGGGTCTTGACCTGCAGGCTTGGGTAACCACCGCCTACCTAATCACCTCGACCATCACCACCCCGATTTACGGAAAGCTCGGTGACATCTTCGGTCGCCGTCGCATGTTCATCATTGCGGTTTCGATCTTCATCGCCGGTTCGGTGCTTTGTGGTTTCGCAACCGACATGCCACAGCTTGCTGCTTACCGTGCCTTCCAGGGTCTCGGTGCCGGTGGTTTGTTCTCGCTAGCCATCACCACTTTGAGTGACGTTGTTCCTCCACGCGAGCGCGCTCGCTACCAGGGCTTCATCCTCGCCGTGTTCGCTTCGTCTTCTGTACTAGGCCCAGTTATCGGTGGTCTGTTCGCAGGTGCTGGCCCCATCATGGGAATCGCGGGATGGCGCTACGTCTTCTTGATCAACATTCCAATTGGTGCAATTGCTCTGTTCATGATCTACCGCTTCTTGCACGTGCCACACACTCCAGTCAACCACCGCATTGACTGGTGGGGAGCAATCACCATTGTTATCGGTGTAGTTCCTCTGCTCGTCGTTGCCGAGAACGGTCGTGACTGGGGCTGGGGCAGCACCAACGCAATCTTCTGCTACGTCACTGGTGTAGTTGGAATCATCGCGTTCATCTTCGCTGAGCGTGCGGCTGGCCACGAGGCTCTGCTTCCGCTCAAGCTGTTCAAGTCATCGACCTTCTCGCTGACCACCATTCTCGGTGTCATCGTTGGTGT
>CAWULM010000140.1:0-1812 GCA_963923635.1 uncultured Micrococcales bacterium
GTTGGACCGCCCTCAACCCAAACGTGCTTCACGCCCTCGCTCCAAAGCGCGTCGAGCACACCGTGCAGCGAGTGAGTGCGAAGGTGAACTGTCTTGGCATCCTCGTTGAAAACGCGAAGCCCCGAGTGCAAATCGCGGTCTCCAATGATTACCCGCAGCGGCTGGTGCTCATAGAGCGAACCGTCTGGTTTGCGCGCAGTAAGTTCTGGGTCGTCGGCAAGAACGGTTCCGGTGCCAACCAAAATGGCATCAACTTCACTTCGACGCTTGTGACTGTCGGCACGCGATTCAGGCCCGCTGATCCACTTGCTGGTTCCATCGTTGGCTGCGGCGCGGCCATCGATGCTGGTAGCCCACTTGAGTGTCACGAACGGACGCTGGCGACGATTAGCAACCAACCAAACGCGACCCTGCTCTTCTGCTTCATCGGCTAGAACTCCGCCAATTACTTCGATGGCTGCGGCGCGCAAAGTTTCAGCACCACCGGACGAAGCCTGGCCTGGGTCATCCACGGCATAAACCACGCGAGAGACACCGGCAGCAATCAGAGCCTGAGCGCACGGCCCAGTCTTGCCGGTGTGGTTGCACGGCTCTAGGGTAACCACCGCAGTTGCTCCGGTCGGCACTGAAGAAAGTTTGCTTAGCGCATCAACCTCGGCGTGCGCTGTGCCGCTACCGCGGTGATAGCCCTCGGCGATGATTTGACCGGAAGCGTCAAGAATGACTGCGCCAACCTGAGGGTTCACTCCGTAGGCAGGGGAGAGTGCGGCGAGTTCGAGCGCGCGACGCATCGCACTCTCGTAGATCTCGTGGCTCATGGCCTGCTCCCGAACTCTAGGGTCTTCGGGGCGGCGCGGGTTAAGACGTCACAGCGCCAAGCGGCGCGCGACAACCCAAATGACTTGCGTCATTCGTTCTTCTCCCATCCGGACTATAACCGTCGGTGCTGGAATTTCACCAGCTCAACCGCCAAACCCACCGAATCGCTTCGATGTTGCCCTCGCGGGCAGCCTGTCGGGTCGCGGACTTTAACCGCCGGCTCAGATTTTCACTGACCCCGAAGAACTTGTTGTTTCTATTCTCTCAGGTAAACAGAGGCCTGGCTAGGGTTATTCCCCAGCCCACAGGCAGTTCTCAGGCTAGTTATGGGCGAATGAAGCCAACGCGGTCATAAACCGCGGCGAGTGTCGCTTCGGCGACCTCATTGGCTCTGGCAGCGCCATCGGCGAGCAGTTTGTCGAGTTCGGTAGGGTCGCTGAGCAGCTCGGTGGCGCGGTCGCGAATTGGGGTCAGGTGCTCCACTAGAACCTCGGCCAGTTCACCCTTGAGCACGCCGTAACCTGCCCCGGCAAAGCGGTTCTCGAGCGAGGCAATGCTTTCGCCGGTGATAGCCGAGTAGATTCCGAGCAGGTTAGAGACGCCCGGCTTGGTTTCGCGGTCGAAGCGAATCTGACCGTCGAGGTCGGTGACTGCAGACTTGATCTTCTTGGTGACCACGGCTGGTTCATCCATGATGTTGATCAGGCCCTTAGGGTCGGCTGCTGACTTCGACATCTTTGCCTCTGGCACCTGAAGGTCGTAAATCTTTGCGGTCTCTTTGAGGATGACGGCTTCTGGAATCACAAAGGTGTCGCCGAAGCGGGCGTTGAAGCGCTGAGCGAGATCGCGAGTGAGTTCGAGGTGCTGGCGCTGGTCTTCACCAACCGGAACGACCTTTGGTTGATACAAGAGGATGTCGGCTGCCTGCAGAATTGGGTAGGTGAAGAGACCCACCGAAGCGCTGTCGCTGCCGTTCTTTTGAGTCTTGTCTTT
>CAWULM010000141.1:0-1806 GCA_963923635.1 uncultured Micrococcales bacterium
GTGCCAGCTTCGTAGCCTCGCGAACCTTGTCAACTTCTGCGCCGCTGCCCGAGGTGCCGGTTGAATAAGAAAGCATTGCCACTCGAGGTGCAATTCCGAAGTTAGCAGCGGTTGCCGCTGACGAGATGGCAATGTCAGCAAGCTGCTCTGAAGTTGGCTCTGGAATCACGGCACAGTCTCCGTAAACCACTACACGATCAGCTAGCGCCATCAGGAATACTCCAGAGACCACCGAGACTCCGCGCTTAGTCTTCACAAACTCGAAAGCCGGGCGCACGGTGTGGGCCGTGGTGTTGACCGCTCCCGAAACCATTCCGTCGGCAAGTCCAAGTTGAACTAGCATCGTGCCGAAGTAAGCACCGTCAAGCATGATTTCTTTCGCTTGCGCTTTGGTGATGCCCTTGTGGGCGCGAAGTTTCACATACTCGTTCACGCAGGCTGCATAGTGCTTGCTGGTTGCAATGTTGATGATCTGGGCTGCGCTTAGGTTGAGCTTGAGCTGCTTAGCCCTCGCCAAGACTTTCTTCGAATCACCAAGCAAAATGATCGATGCGATTCCTCGTTCGAGCACTTCTGCCGCCGCAGTGAGAATGCGGTCATCTTCACTCTCGGTCAGCACGATGGTCTTCTTGGCTGCGCTTGCGCGCTCCATCAATTGGTACTCAAACTGCAATGGAGTAACGACGTCGACTTCGCACTTGTCTAGTGCGGTCAAGAGTTTTGCAAAGTCGATGTTCTCGCGGGCTAGTTTGCGAGCAACCTCTACCTTCTGAAAATCATCAATCGAAAGTTGACCGCGAGTGGCACGCACCAAAAGCGTGGTGTCAAAACTGTTGCCCTTGGTTTCGACAACTGGAACCTCGGTGTCCAGACCCTTAATCAACTTGTGAATCTGCGCCGGAATCTTGAACCCGCCGTTCATCACAATTCCGGCGAGCTTAGGGAAAGTCGAAGATGCGTCGGCCATCAGCAAAGAAAGCAGCACGTCGGTTCGGTCGCCAGGAACAACCACAACTGAGTTTTCTGAAACTCGCTCAAGGACGTGCTCTGGAGTCATGGCTGCCACAACCAGATCCATCGCCTCGTTCTGCAGCGACTCCTCGGTGCCGTAGATAAGCTTGCCGCCGACGGCATCTTTGATTTGAGACATGCGCGGCGCGAGCAGCGATGCCACTTCTGGCAGAACAGAGACTGGCACGTTTCTGAGTGCAGCACCAACCGCATTTTTGATTTGCGTTTTGCTCTTAGGTTCGGCTCGGTTCACAACCGCAGCGAGAAGGGTGGCATGCGCGAGTTCGATTTCCTGCTGGGTAAGTTCAGCCATCGACGCGAGGTCGGCCGATGAACGGGCCGAAGCCTGACCCATATTTTCTGAAGTTGAAAAGATTTCGCGGCCATTGAAAACTACAACCATTGGGGTGGCAATCGTGGCCGCAATCTGCGCATTGAATCTGAATTCGGCCGCATTGAAAACATCGGTGTAGTCAGACCCCAAAACCACCACGGCGTCAGACTGAGCTTCGATCTGCTTATAGCGGTTGAGCACGGTTCGCAGCGCTTCGTCTGGGGAGTCGTGAATGTCGCGATAGTCGACACCAGCACTTGCCTTCAGCGGCAACTTCGAGCCGGCTGCCTGGTGCAGCAAGGCCAGAATCGGGTCTTTCTCTACGGGCATTGCCGTGACAGCCCTGAAAATGTTTACACGCTTGTGGCGCTTAACCAAGGCTTCAACCAAACCCAATGCGACTACCGACTTTGCCGTGTGCCCCTCAGCGGAGGCCACATAGATGCTGCGTGCCATATAAC
>CAWULM010000142.1:0-1791 GCA_963923635.1 uncultured Micrococcales bacterium
TCGTGGGGATCAGGGCTTTGATCAAGGAGTTTCAGAAGCCCGAAGAGCCTGAGGAGTAGGCGAAAAACTGGGGGAAAGCCCGAAATTTGGCAAATTGTCCGCCGGGGCATCGTCGCTGGGGTGGAAAACCCCGAAAAACCGCTAGATTTCGGGAAACTTGGACTTGCTTAACCCCTGTTTTCTCGCCTAAACTTGAGAAGTTGCTTTCAGCAACCAAGTTTTCACAAGCCAAAATGCTTCGCCTAAATCGGTGACGGCTGGCTTGTCCACTAAGGAGAAGAAATGGCAGCTTACTGTCAGGTGACTCAGACTGGCCCACAGTTCGGCCACCACGTTTCGCACGCTCAGAACAAGACCAAGCGTCGTTTCAACCCGAACATCCAGAAGAAGACCTACTTTGTGCCTTCATTGAAGCGCAACGTAACCCTTACCCTCAGTGCCCGCGGCATCAAGGTAATCGACGCTCGTGGTATCGAGTCTGTCGTTGCTGAGCTGTTGGCTCGTGGCGAGAAGATCTAAGGAGCTGCGCTAAATGGCTAAGAAGGACAAGGACATCCGTCCAATCATCAAGCTGAAGTCGACTGCCGGCACCGGTTACACCTACGTAACCAAGAAGAACCGCCGCAACGACCCAGACCGTATCGTTTTGAAGAAGTACGACCCAGTAGTTCGTCAGCACGTTGAATTCCGCGAGGAGCGCTAAGAATGGCTAAGAAGAGCAAGATCGCTAAGAACGAGAAGCGCAAGGTAATCGTCGAGCGTTACGCAGAAAAGCGTGCCGCTTTGAAGAAGGCTTTGGTTGACCCAAACAGCACTGACGAGCAGCGTAACGAGGCACGTCTAGGCCTGCAGAAGCTTCCACGCAACGCATCGCCAGTTCGCGTTCGCAGCCGTGACGCCATCGATGGTCGTCCACGTGGTGTTCTTACCAAGTTCGGTATCTCACGTGTTCGTTTCCGCAGCATGGCCCACAAGGGTGAGCTACCAGGTATCACGAAGTCGTCTTGGTAAATTACAACTTTTAAGAAATCCCGTCGGTTAGCCGGCGGGATTTTTTTACACTTCCGCGTCAGATAGCGGAAAAAAGCCCATCGCAACACGCCGAAACGAATAACAAAGCTTGTTTTGTGTCGAGGCTATTGTGATAGGGACAGTACGTCAAACAAACGTCTAGAGTCCAGGAGGACATCATGGCTAACACCCTAAACAAGGGCGAGCTCGTAGCAGCTGTTGCAGCCCACACCGGCGAATCACAGGCAGCCGTCAACCGCGTTGTTGACGCTCTGTTCGAGACCATCGCAAAGACCGTTGCCAAGGGCGACAAGGTCACCATCCCTGGCTGGCTTTCAGTTGAGAAGGGCCACCGTGCAGCTCGCACCGGTCGCAACCCTCAGACTGGCGCAACCATTCAGATCGCAGCTTCGAACACCGTTAAGGTTTCTGCAGGCAGCAAGCTGAAGGCAGCCGTTAAGTAGTCTTCAACTACACGCGCGAGGCGTCGACTTCGGTCGGCGCCTTTCGCATTTCTGGTGTCGGTATTTCGTGAGAACCTAGAGGCAATGCAAAAGATCATCAAGTCACGCGCGGCTATGCCGGTGCTGTTGCTTGGCACACTCGCAGCCATGTTGGTAGCACTGTGGTTCGCCGGTGAGCTCGCACCTCAACTGCTTGGCGACCCTGGAGTTCTGGTTCGTTGGGGGCAACCGATCGCAAAAGCGATTACTAACTTGGCGATGACGATCTCAATCGGAACGATTGTGTTGATTGCGTTTGCCAGCAACGATGCCTCCG
>CAWULM010000143.1:0-1769 GCA_963923635.1 uncultured Micrococcales bacterium
TACCAAGACAAGTGACCTGAGATTTCAAACAGGTTTGACTTGGTCACATGAGGTGAATAAACGAACTCGTAATCGGCTTCAACGTGACGTTCGCGCGAGTAATCTTCCATGACCTTGCGAATGATTCCACCCTTAGGGTGAAACACCGCAAGCCCAGAACCAATCTCCTCGGGGAATGAGAACAAATCAAGCTCTACACCTAGGCGGCGGTGATCACGTTTAGCCGCCTCCTCGAGACGTTCTTTGTAAGCCTTGAGTTCATCTTTCGTCGGCCAATTTGTGCCATAAATTCTCTGAAGCTGCTTGTTGTTTTCATTGCCTCGCCAATAGGCTGCAGCCGAACGCATCAACGAGAAGGCATTCCCGATCATGCGGGTATTCGGCAAGTGTGGCCCGCGGCAAAGGTCTTTCCAAACTGTTTCGCCGGTCTGCGGATCGACGTTGTCATAGATGGTGAGCTCGCCAGCACCAACCTCTGCGCTGCCCTCGCCAACTGCGTCGGCATTGCCTTTGAGTCCAATTAGTTCGAGTTTGTATGGCTCATTTGCCAGTTCAACCCTCGCGTCATTGTCGTTGGTGACTCGGCGCATGAATCGCTGACCAGAGCGAATGATTCGCTCCATCTCTTTCTCGAGCGCACGCAAATCTTCAGGTGTGAACGGTTGCTCAACGTCAAAGTCGTAGTAAAAACCGTCGCGAATTGGCGGACCGATACCTAGCTTCGCTTCTGGGTTTATCGCCTGGACCGCCTGGGCAAGAACGTGCGCTGTCGAGTGGCGCAAAATGTTGAGGCCGTCTTCTGAGGCTAACTCCACACCTTCAACTTGGTCACCTTCGGCAACCACGTAAGCAAGGTCCTTCAGCTCACCATTGACGCGCAGCGCAACGATGGTCTTCGAATCGAACAGTGTGAAACCGGTAGCGCCTGTTTCGACGTTACGCGACTCACCGTTGACCGATATGTTGATGCCCATTTGTTCCTAAGTCTTTCAAACAATCCTAACGAAAATGGTTAGGTGCGCCTTGCTAGCCGTCGACCGAGCCCGCCAGCAGAATAGACACATGGCCAAGAAGACCCAACTTGAATTAGACGAAGCTGTGATGGCAGCTCAAGAAAGCAGTCGTAGCGCCATGGCAGCACGACTCAACTGGCTGCGTGCAGGTGTCCTTGGCGCTAACGACGGAATCATGAGCACCTCGGGAATGGTTCTAGGTGTTGCCGGTGGTAGCGGTGACTCCAGAGCCATCCTGATTGCTGGCGTTGCCGCTGTTGTCGCAGGTTCAATCTCAATGGCTGGTGGCGAGTACACCTCTGTCTCCGCACAACGAGACAGCGAAGTGGCGGCTCTGGAACAGGAGAAACTTGAACTAGCGGCCAACCCTGAGGTTGAACTTCGTGAATTGGCATGGTTCTATGAAGAGCGCGGGCTCTCAAAGAAACTTGCGATGGATGTTGCCAAAGAACTCACCGCCAAGGATGCACTCAAAGCACACGCCGAAGCTGAGTTTGGTATTGAAGTCGGAAACCACTCAAGCCCAACTCAAGCAGCGCTTTCATCTCTCATCGCATTCGCAGCAGGTGGCGTTTTGCCTCTGCTTGCGGTCACAGGTCCATGGATCGAATACCGCCTGTACGCAACCATCGCGTCAGTTGTCTTGTCGCTTGCCATCACCGGCTACGTCGGAGCAAAACTTGGTGGAGCAAAATCGGGCCGAGGCATAGTTCGCAACCTCGTGGTCAGCCTGCTAACCATGGGCGTCACCTATGC
>CAWULM010000144.1:0-1762 GCA_963923635.1 uncultured Micrococcales bacterium
TTGGCCAAGGTGCAGGTTACCGCTGAGGTCATCGAAGATGTCCGCGGTCCAAAGATCGTCATCCAGAAGTACAAGAACAAGACTGGTTACAAGAAGCGCCAGGGTCACCGTCAGGACCAGACCCGCGTCAAGGTAACCGAGATCAAGTAAGGGAATAGCAAATGGCTTCCAAAAAAGGTGTTAGCTCCACTCGCAACGGTCGCGACTCAAACGCTCAGCGTCTTGGCGTAAAGCGTTACGCAGGTCAGATCGTAAACAACGGCGAGATTCTCGTTCGTCAGCGCGGCACTCACTTCCACCCAGGTGCGAATGTTGGCCGCGGTAAAGACGACACTCTGTTTGCTCTAGCTGCCGGAACCGTAGAGTTCGGAACCAAGGGCGGTCGTCGCGTCGTAAACATCGTGACTGCTGCGTAAGCAAGAACTTTTAACGCGAGGCGAGCCACTGGCTCGCCTTTCGTTGTTTAGTAAGACTTTAAAGAAAGGACGTGCATGGTTACCTTCGTTGACAAAGTTGTGCTGCACGTTCGCGCTGGCGACGGCGGTGACGGTTGCGTTTCGGTGCACCGCGAAAAGTTCAAGCCGCTTGGTGGGCCAGATGGCGCAGACGGTGGCAACGGCGGATCGATCAGTTTGATCAGTGACCCTTCGGTTACCACCTTGCTTGACTACCACTTTCAATCACACCGTTCCGCTGGAAGCGGTGGCGATGGCGCTGGTGACTTCCGCAATGGAGCGCAAGGTGCCGACGTTAAACTTCCGGTGCCAGTTGGAACGGTTGTAAAAAACTCACGCGGTGAACTCATTGCAGACTTGGTTGACCCAGGTATGGAACTTGTCATCGCCGAAGGTGGTCAGGGTGGTCTAGGTAACGCGGCGCTTGCATCTTCAAAGCGAAAGGCTCCAGGCTTTGCGCTTCTCGGTGTGCCAGGTTGGCGCGGCGACATCATCCTAGAACTTAAAACCGTTGCCGACGTCGCATTAGTTGGTTATCCAAGCGCAGGAAAGTCGAGCTTGATCGCAGCAATGTCTGCTGCCCGACCAAAAATTGCAGACTATCCATTCACAACGCTGCATCCAAACCTAGGCGTGGTTCAGGCCGATGACATGCGTTACACCATTGCTGACGTTCCGGGTCTAATCGAAGGCGCGTCACAGGGCAAGGGCCTAGGGTTGGAGTTCCTGCGTCACGTTGAGCGTTGCAGCGCCTTGCTGCATGTCATCGACTGCGCAACCATTGAACCCAACCGCGACCCAATCAGTGACTTGGACAAGATTCTTGCCGAGCTTGCAGCCTACGAAGTACCTGAAGGTCAGGTTCCGCTAACCGAACGCCCACAGTTGATCGCGTTGAACAAGGTTGATGTTCCTGATGCCAAAGAGCTTGCCGAGTTTGTTCGGGCTGATTTCGAAGCACGAGGCTTTAGGGTGTTCGAGATTTCTGCAGCGGCGCACATTGGTTTGAAAGAACTGAACTACGCGCTTGCCGATTTGGTACGCGCAGCTCGTGCCGAAAAGGCAAAAGAGCCTGCTCGAGCACGAATCACACTGATGCAGACCAAGCGCGAAGAAGGCAAGTTCGTTGTGCTCAAAGAGCAACTGGATGGCGAAGAAGTCTTCAGAATTCTTGGCGCCAAGCCAGAGCGTTGGGTTGCTCAGACCCAGTTCGGCAACGAAGAAGCAGTTGGTTACTTGGCTGATCGTCTTGCGAAGATTGGCATCGAAGAAGAACTTCTCAAAGCTGGGGCAGTTTCAGGCTCAAC
>CAWULM010000145.1:0-1753 GCA_963923635.1 uncultured Micrococcales bacterium
CTAGGTCTGCGTAGTTGATGGTGGCGGCTAGGTCGTCGTTGATGGCAGCCTTGTTGCCGTCGATCCAAACCGATGCGTCGATATAGAAATCTTGACCGTTCTGGCGTTCGAAGTCGAAAACACCGTGGTAGGCGAAGACGCGTAGGCCTTTGACTGTGATCTTGTGGCTCACTACTTGCTCTCCTCTTCGGCTTCTCGAAGTGCTGCGACAACCGCGATGGCGTCGGTGGTGGCGAGAACGTTGTGAACTCGAACCCCCCAAAGTTTACGCTGAAGCAGCATGGCTGTGAGCACAGCCGTAGCTACGTCGCGTCGATTGTTGTCGGCAGCCGCTGGCTCTTCGGGTTCGATGGCTCCTGCGATGAAGCGTTTGCGGCTTGCGCCTACAAGAATCGGAAGGCCGAGGCTCTCGAGCTCGTCAAGGCGGGCAACCAGCTGCCAGTTCTGTTTCATGTCTTTGGCAAAGCCGAGACCTGGGTCAATGATGATTTGCTCGCGCGTCACCCCGGATGATATTGCTTCATCGACTCTGGCTTTGAGTTCGCTGGCTACGTCTTTTGCAACGTTGCTGTATTCGTTTTGAGTGTCCATGACGTCGCTGAATCCGCGCCAGTGCGAAATCACGATGGTCGCGCCGGTTTCTGCTGCGATGTTGAACATTTCTGCATCGGCTAGCCCGCCGGAGACATCGTTGATGATGTCGGCTCCCGCTTGCACTGCTTCTTTGGCGGTGAGTGCGTTCATGGTGTCGACTGAAAGTTTGACATCAAGTTTTGCTTTGATGGCGCGAATAACTGGAAGCACTCTTGCTTGTTCCTCTTCGAGAGTGATGCGAGCTGCGCCTGGTCGAGTTGATTCGCCACCGACATCGATGATGTCTGCTCCAGCGATTTGCAAAACGCGTGCGTGTTCAACTGCGTTTTCGAGTTTGAAGAATTCGCCGCCGTCGCTGAATGAATCTGGTGTCACATTGAGCACACCCATAACTAGCGGGCGGTGAAAACTCATTTGTTGATGAGACCCATCACTTCGGCGCGAGCGATTGGTTCGCTATAGCAACCGCGGCTCGCCATGGTTACGGTGTTGGCTTCTGGTTGGCGCGCACCGCGAGAAACGACGCAGTGATGGTGCGCTTCGATCACCACAACAACACCTTTTGCATCTAGACCTTTTTCAAGTGCGTCGGCAATTTGTGCGGTGAGGTTTTCTTGAAGCTGAGGTCTGCTCGCCACAACCTCGACTACGCGCGGCAGTCTGCCCAAACCGACAACTCGATCGGTTGGCAGGTAGGCAACGTGAGCTACTCCGGTGAATGGAAGTAAGTGGTGCTCGCAGATCGAGACGAACTCGATGTCTTTGAGAATCACGACGTCGTTGTGCTCGGCCGGAAAGGTTTCGGCAAGCAGTGACATTGGGTCGACGCCTACGCCTTTAAAAAATTCAGCGTAGGCTTCGGCGACCTTGGTTGGAGTTGCGGCAAGCTCAGCACGGTTTGGGTCTTCACCGATTGCTGCTAGCAATTCGGTGACGGCCGCTTCAATGCGTGCTGAGTCGACCACGAAACTACTTCTTCTTTGCTGCCGTGCGCTTAGCTGGGGCGCGCTTGACCGGCTTCTTACCTGCCTCAGTCTTTGCTGCTTCAGCTGCCTTGGCTGCGCTCGAGCCCTTGCGAGGAATTGCGATCGGGGCGATGCGCGAAACCGGGCGGGTCTTGCTTGAAAGCCAGAGTGGGCGCTTTGGAAGTTTCTTAACC
>CAWULM010000146.1:0-1744 GCA_963923635.1 uncultured Micrococcales bacterium
GTTTACATGTGCACCGGTTCGCAGGGTGAACCGATGGCGGTATTGGCTCGCATGGTCAACCTCGACCACCAGATCACGGTTGGCGAGGGCGACACGGTGATTCTCGCTTCGTCACTCATTCCTGGCAATGAGAACGCCGTCTATCGAGTTATTGACGGACTTACCAAGCTTGGTGCCAACGTAGTCCACAAGGGCAACGCCAAGGTGCACGTTTCAGGTCACGCTGCTGCTGGCGAACTCCTCTACTGCTACAACATCCTTCAGCCGAAGAACGTGATGCCTGTGCACGGTGAATACCGTCACCTAATCGCCAATGGCAAGCTGGCCATGCAAACCGGAGTTCCAGAAGAACGAGTTCTCATCACCGAGGATGGCTGGGCCGTAGACCTGCGCGACGGAATTGCCGAAATCGTTGGGGCTGTCGAGTGCGGCCTGCTCTATGTCGACGGCAAAACGGTTGGCAAAATCACCGAAGACGACCTTCAAGATCGACGCATTCTGGCGCAAGAGGGATTCATTTCGGTTTTCTGCGTGGTTGACCAAGATGGACGTGTGACGGTCGGGCCCGAGATTCGAGCCAGAGCCTTTGCCGAAGAAGACCATGTCTTCGACGATGTGAAACCGTTGATCAGTGAGGCGCTCGCCGAGGCCGCCGGCAGTGGCGTGCGCGACCCTTACGCATTGCAGCAGGTAATTCGCCGAACCATCGGCACTTGGGTGAATCGCCAGCACCGCCGTCGCCCGATGATCATTCCGGTGGTCGTTCAGGGCTAGCCCAGCCCCGCCGTGCCTACCCGAAAGTGTCGCTTTCGACTGTTAAGTTTGACGCATGGCAACTCGACGCCCGACTTCGTCACGCACGTCTAAATCGGCAAGCAAGACTCGCGCAGCTAAACCGGCACGCGAGCGTTCAGCTCGCCCTGCTCGCCCAGAGCATGATCGCGGACTGGTTGCCAGAATCTATCTGCTGCTAGCTCACGCAGTTGGCGCTGCAGCGCGCGCACTTAGCCCAGATCGCATCGCTCCTGAAGATCGCCGCGATGGCCTGCCGTTCGCCATTTTCTTGGGCGGCATTTTTGGGGCCTGGTTTGCTTGGTTCATCAGACCTACCGACTGGGAATACGGCATTCACATCTGGACCTTCGGTTTGCTCTTTGGTCGCACCGCTTCGGTGTTGCCAGTGGTTATGGTGATCTTTGCGATTTACCTCATGCGTCACCCATCCACCACTCGCGACAACGGCCGCATCGGCATCGGTCTGTTCTTGCTTATCGTGTCGATCTCAGGCTTCTTCCACCTATTCGGTGGGCAGCCTAAACCGTCAAGTCCGCACTATGAGTGGGCTCTTAGCTACGCTGGCGGATTGTTCGGTTGGTTGATTTCAGTGCCGTTTGTGGTGCTGACCATCTGGGGTGCAGCTCCGGTCATGGCCCTGATCGCTTTTGGTTCGTTGTTGATCATGACCAAGACCGCCCCAACTCGCATCGCAGAGCGACTGCGCGAACTTCGCACCTACCTTTTTGGCGACTCTCTCAAGAAGGAAGTCGCTGAGATCGAAGAAGACATCCACGATGCCTTCGACGGAACCAAGGTTCCATGGTGGCGTCGCGAAAAGACCGCTGACCCAGCGTTCGAAACCCCTATTGTCACCAGCGATCACGAAGCTCATGAAGATGCTTTCGACAATCTCTTTCAAGATCAGCCAACCGAAGTTGCTTCGGTCGACACCGAGCCTGACCTAAAC
>CAWULM010000147.1:0-1741 GCA_963923635.1 uncultured Micrococcales bacterium
GGTGCCAGGAAGGTAACCAGGCACGTCAACGAGAGTCAGGATTGGAATAGAGAATGCGTCACAGAAGCGAACGAAGCGAGCAGCCTTTTCACCGGCGTCGATGTTCAGGGTTCCGGCCATTTGCGAAGGCTGGTTTGCGATGATTCCAACGCTGCGACCGTCGATGCGGGCAAAACCGATCAAGATGTTTGCAGCGAACAGTGGCTGCACTTCCAAGAACTCACCATCGTCAACAATGTTCTCGATGATTGAGTGCATGTCGTAAGGCTGGTTTGGTGAGTCAGGAATGATTTTGTCGAGTAGTCGATCTTCGTCGGTTACTTCAAGTGCATCTGAGTGCGCGAACACTTCGGTTTCGCTGAGGTTGTTGCTCGGCAGGTATGACAGCAGTGATCGGGCGTAGTCGATTGCGTCATCTTCATCGCTAGCGAGGTAGTGCGCGACACCTGAAGTTTCGTTGTGGGTGCGAGCTCCACCGAGGTCTTCCATGCCAACATCTTCACCGGTGACCGTCTTGATGACGTCTGGTCCGGTGACGAACATGTTCGAAGTCTTGTCGACCATGATCACGAAGTCGGTTAGAGCAGGTGAGTACACCGCGCCTCCGGCAGCCGGGCCCATGATGATCGAGATTTGCGGGATCACACCTGATGCCATGGTGTTGCGCTTGAAGATTTCGCCGTACTTACCGAGAGCGATAACACCCTCCTGAATTCGAGCGCCTCCCGAGTCGAGAATTCCAATCAGCGGAACGCCAGTTGAAATGGCAAGGTCCATGACCTTGATGATTTTGTTTCCGGCTGCCTCACCGAGTGAGCCACCGAAGATCGTGAAGTCTTGAGAGAAAACGGCAACCTGACGGCCGTTGATGGTGCCAACACCGGTAACCACAGCGTCACCGTATGGTCGGTTCTTGTCCATGCCGAAAGCGGTGCTGCGGTGACGAACGAATTCGTCGAGCTCCTCGAACGAACCTTCGTCGAGCAGAAGCTCGATGCGCTCGCGGGCGGTCTTCTTGCCTTTGGCGTGTTGTTTCGCAATGGCAGCTTCGCCGCTGGCGTGCACAGCCTCGTAGTAGCGATCGCGCAGGTCGGCTAGCTTTCCTGCGGTGGTGCTCATGTCGTGTTTTGGCGCTTCAGGAGTCATGAAAGTCACTCTAGTCGCATTTTTACCCCCAAGATTTGAAGGTTTCCTACTGCGGTTTCGCTTTTTTGGTGTTAAAAACCTACAGAATCCCAGAATCGGCCATTTCTGACTAGCCTTTCTATATGCAACTGTCACAAGCCGCAGCGCTGGTCGCCAAGCTCGAATTTGTCGAATCCACTGGTTCAACCAATGACGACCTGGTTCGTCACGCCGCCAGCCCTGACTGGCCCGACTTGTC
Organism: uncultured Micrococcales bacterium; assembly: GCA_963923635.1. GTDB lineage: Bacteria > Actinomycetota > Actinomycetes > Actinomycetales > Microbacteriaceae > Rhodoluna. The sequence continues at coordinate 1,385 of CAWULM010000147.1, forward strand.
GGTGTTGGCCGCTGCCGAGCAGACCGCGGGTAAGGGTCGAGCCGGACGAGTCTGGGAGTCCCGCCCGGAGGCATCGTTGTCGGTGAGCATCTTGGTGCGTCCGAATCATGTCGACCTGGGCCACTACGGCTGGTTGCCAATTTTGGCCGGGCTAGCCATGACCGAGGCGGTCGCTGAATTTTTGCCAGACCGCGAAGTCGGTTTCAAGTGGCCGAACGATGTCTTGGTTGGCGAGCGAAAGATATCTGGCGTGCTCAGCGAACTAACCGGCGATGGCTCGGCCGTGGTAATCGGCGCAGGTTTGAACCTGACGCAGACCCAGGCTGAGTTGCCAATCGAGAACGCAACTTCGCTCGC
>CAWULM010000148.1:0-1739 GCA_963923635.1 uncultured Micrococcales bacterium
GTCGGAGCACCTATTTCGATGCTTCTAGCTGACTACGACACCAAGTTTCTCGTTGTCGAGCTCGGAGCTGATGGTCCAGGATCGATCGCTTACCTCGCAGATATGTGTCGACCTGACATCGCGGTTGAACTAAAGGTCGGCCTGGCTCACGTTGGAGAATTTGGCGGAATCGAAACCACGGCGGCAATCAAGGCCGAGTTGATTGAGTACATTGCCGTCGGTGGCACGCTAGTTTATAACCGCGACGATGCCTACTGCATTGCAATGGCCGCGGGCTTTGCGGGCCATAAGGTTTCGTTCGGCACAAACTCCGCTGACTACACGTTCAGCGACGCCCAGCTAACACTCGATGGGACCACTGCTGTCGTCAGATACCCAGACCAGTCGAACTCGCGGTTGCGGCTGCGAATTTTGGGCGAGCACCAGCTGTACAACGCGACGGCAAGTTTGGCGGTTGCGGACGTTCTCGGGTTGGATCGAGCAGTCACATTGTCGGCCTTGGCCGAACTTCCGCTGGCGGAGCGCTGGCGAATGCAGCGAGTCGATCGTGATGGCATCAGTTTCATCAATGATGCATACAACGCATCGCCAGATTCCATGAAGGCAGCACTGCAGGCGCTAGCCGTCTTAGGTAAAGCCACTGGTCGACGAACAGTTGCGGTCATCGGGGAAATGGCTGAGCTTGGAAAGTTTTCGGCCGCTGAACATGATTCGATCGGCCGCCTTGTGGTTCGCCTCAACCTGAACCAACTGGTCGTAGTTGGCGAGGGCGCCAAGCTCGTTCACATGGGCGCGAGCCAAGAAGGTTCTTGGGATGGTGAGTCTAAATATTTCGAGCAGATTGACGAGGCTTTGACCGCGCTTCGTGGAATGCTTATGTCGGGCGACATCGTCTTGATCAAGTCAAGTAAGTCAGCCAATCTTCGCCTGCTTGGCGATGACCTGATGGGAGTTGAGTAATGAGAGCGATTTTGGTCGCCGGCGGTGTAGGCATGTTCTTCACACTGTTCACAACCCCCGGATTCATTTGGCTTTTCCGCAAACTTCAGTGGGGGCAGTTCATTCGTGAAGATGGCCCAAGTTCACACCACACAAAGCACGGAACACCAACGATGGGTGGAATTGTTTTCATCACCGGAACTGTGCTCGGTTACTTTGTCGGAAAAATGGTGAACCTAGAAACTCCGACCGTCTCAGCACTTCTAGCTCTGTTCATGATGGTCGGCTTGGGTTTGGTTGGATTTGTCGATGACTACATCAAAACTCACAAGCAACGTAGCCTAGGCTTGAGCGGCTGGGCGAAGATGGCCGGGCAAGCCATCGTCTCGCTAGTGTTCACTTATTTTGCGCTTCGCACACCAAATGAAGAGGGTATCTTGCCAGCGTCCTCTTTCATCTCAACCGTGCGTGACACGAACTTCAGTTTTCTCGCTTTTGGCGGCGTGGTCGGCAGCGTTTTGCTTGCGCTTTGGTTCTACGTTTTGATCAGTGGAACCTCGAATGGTGTCAACATCGCCGATGGTCTCGACGGGCTTGCCACCGGAGCTAGCATCATGGCGATTGGCTCTTACGTGTTGATCGGCTTCTGGCAATTCAACGAGTCTTGTCGCGACCTGACCTCAAACCTGACCCACTGCTACACGGTTCGAGACCCACTTGACCTTGCTGTGGTGGCATCGGCAATTGTGGGTTCGCTAATCGGATTTTTGTGGTGGAACACTTCGCCGGCTCGACTATTT
>CAWULM010000149.1:0-1730 GCA_963923635.1 uncultured Micrococcales bacterium
CCAGCGAACGTGAACCTCGGTCTTGCAATCGACATTCCTAAAGAAGACGGCACTCGCGCACTTCTAGTTCCAAACATTAAGCGCGCTCAGAAGCTGAACTTCAACGAGTTCTTGGCCGCCTACGAAGATTTGGTTAAGCGCGCTCGCGGCAACAAGCTGACCGCCGATGACTTTGCCGGCTCAACCATTTCGCTTACCAACCCTGGTGGCATCGGAACCGTTCACTCGGTGCCAAGACTTATGAAGGGCGCCGGTTGCATCATCGGTGCTGGTGCACTCGAATACCCTGCGGAGTTCCAGGGAATGAGCGAAGACCACCTCGCAAAACTTGGTGTTGGCAAAACCATCACCCTCACCTCTACTTACGACCACCGCGTAATTCAAGGTGCTGGCTCTGGAGAATTCTTGAAGAAGGTTCACGAGCTTCTGCTTGGCGAGCGCGGTTTCTACGACGAAATCTTTGCTGACCTTCGCATTCCTTACGAGCCAATTCGTTGGGCAACCGACTTCGATGTCAACGATGGCGACGAACGTTCTAAGACTGCACGCGTTCAAGAACTGATCAATGCTTACCGTGTTCGCGGTCACCTAATGGCCGACACCGACCCGCTTGAGTATGTTCAGCGCAGCCACCCAGACCTAGACGTGCTCACCCACGGTCTTTCACTCTGGGATCTCGACCGCAAGTTCAAGACCGGCGGATTCGGTGGCACTTCGAAGGCCGAGCTTCGTGACATTCTCAAGATTCTGCGCGACAGCTACTGCCGCACCGTTGGTGTTGAGTACATGCACATTCAAGACCCAGCGCAGCGCAAGTGGTTCCAAGACAAACTTGAGCGTCCGTACCAGAAGCCAACCAAAGAGCAGCAGCTTCGCATTCTTGAAAAGCTGAATGAAGCAGAAGTTTTCGAAACCTTCCTGCAAACCAAGTTCGTCGGACAGAAGCGCTTCTCGCTGGAGGGCGGCGAATCAACCATTCCTGCGCTTGACGCAATCATCGTTGCTGCGGCACAAAAGGGACTCAAAGAAGTAAACATCGGCATGGCCCACCGCGGTCGCCTAAACGTGTTGACCAACATCGCTGGCAAAACCTACGGTCAGGTCTTCCGTGAATTCGAAGGCAACACTGACGGCAAGAGCGTGCAGGGTTCTGGAGACGTGAAATACCACCTGGGCACCGATGGCAGTGTAGTTGCGCCGACCGGCGAAGAGATTCGTGTAACTCTCGCAGCTAACCCTTCACACCTTGAGGCCGTAAACCCAGTGCTCGAAGGTATCGTTCGTGCCAAGGTTGACTCGGTAAACGGTTCAGCAACCGACACCTACCCGTTCTTGCCGGTATTGATTCACGGTGACGCAGCCTTCGCTGGTCAGGGTGTTGTTCCTGAAGTTCTGAACATGTCTCAGCTTCGCGGTTACAAGGTTGGCGGCACGATCAACATCGTGATCAACAACCAGGTTGGTTTCACCACCCCTCCAACCGAGTCACGTTCAATGACCTACTCGACTGACTGGGCCAAGGGCATTCAGGCACCAATCTTCCACGTAAACGGAGATGACCCTGAGGCGGTGGTTCGCGTTGCACAACTAGCCTTCGAGTTCCGTGAGGAATTTAAGAAAGACGTTGTCATCGATCTAGTTTGCTACCGTCGTCGCGGTCACAATGAAGGTGACGACCCTTCAATGACTCAGCCGTTGATGTACAACCTGATCGAAGCAAAGCGTTCGAC
>CAWULM010000150.1:0-1714 GCA_963923635.1 uncultured Micrococcales bacterium
GCAGCCTCGTCACCAGCACCTTCAACGATGGTGGTTTCGTCCTTGGTAATGACAACCTTGCGTGCGCGACCTAGCAGGTCGAGGGTTGCAGTCTCGAGGCGCAGACCGATCTCTTCTGAGATGACCTGACCACCGGTAAGAATTGCGATGTCCTGAAGCATTGCCTTACGACGGTCACCAAAGCCTGGAGCCTTAACAGCAACCGACTTGAAGATTCCGCGAACCTTGTTCAGCACGAGAGTGGTGAGCGCTTCGCCTTCAACATCTTCAGAGATGAGAAGAAGTGGCTTGCCAGTCTGAATAACCTTCTCAACGATTGGAAGAAGGTCCTTCATGCTCGAAACCTTCGAGTTCACAATCAGAACGTAAGCGTCTTCGAGAACAGCTTCTTGGCGCTCTGGGTCGGTAACGAAGTAACCAGAGATGTAACCCTTGTCGAAACGCATACCTTCGGTGAGCTGAAGCTCGATGCCGAAAGTGTTTGATTCTTCAACGGTAACTACACCCTCGCGGCCAACCTTGTCGATTGCCTCTGCGATGATTTCACCGATGTGGCTGTCGCCTGCCGAGATCGAAGCGGTAGCAGCAATCTGCTCCTTCGAGTCAACTGGCTTCGCGTTCTCGATTAGCTGCTCGATAACGGCAGCAACTGCCTTCTCGATTCCGCGCTTCAAAGTGATTGGGTCAGCGCCAGCTGCAACGTTGCGAAGACCTTCGCGAACGAGTGCCTGTGCCAAAACAGTTGCGGTGGTGGTTCCGTCACCGGCGACGTCGTCGGTTTTCTTCGCGACTTCCTTAACCAACTCGGCGCCGATGCGCTCGAATGGGTCTTCTAGTTCGATTTCCTTAGCGATCGAGACGCCATCGTTGGTGATGGTGGGTGCGCCCCACTTCTTCTCGAGAACGACGTTGCGTCCACGTGGGCCAAGGGTGACCTTGACGGTGTCAGCAAGGATGTTTAGACCGCGCTCGAGGCCGCGACGAGCTTCCTCGTCAAAAGAGATGATCTTTGCCATTTTTGTTTTACTCCGATGGTTCAGAATTTGTGATTATTAGCACTCTTAGGTTTTGAGTGCTAATCCATTTTGGCACTCGAAAGGGCAGAGTGCAAATAACTGTGGATTACTTGTAATCGGTGCCGATAACCACGGTAATCGGGTCGGCAAACATGCTCGAAACCTCGATAGCGTCGTAGCCCAGCGCCTTGGCTAGATCTTTAGCCACCGACTGATAGCTTTCCGAGCTGATGTAGATGGTGGTTGAGCGGGAGTGCGAATCAGCCACGTCTGCGGTGAGCACGTTGAACCCTGCATCCAGCAGCTTCTTAGCCACCTTCGAGGCTGAACCGGCAGTGGTCGAGGCATCAAGCACGGTAACGCCAGGACCGGTGGTCACGCTGGTGTTCTGCGACTGGCCAGGCACCACGGTGGCATCAAAACGGAACCCGTTCTCGATGGCGTTTAGCGAAACCATAGCGATCGAGGCCAGCGCCCCCGAAACCACAAGCACCTTGGCAAACTCAAACCAGCGGTCACGGTTAGTTCGACGCACGCGGTGACGACCACCGTGCGGCGCAACCGAATCAAATTCGTCGGTTGGGAACTTTTTTGCCATGAATCCTGCTTAATAGATGCGATAGGTTTATCGCCGTTTCAATATTACGAGTGAAAGTTAGGAAAACCGTGGGATACGAAGTTTCTAAGAGCGAAGAGCA
>CAWULM010000151.1:0-1712 GCA_963923635.1 uncultured Micrococcales bacterium
ATTGGCTCGGAGCCCATTTCGATTACTAGGGCTTGTGCGATTGGTAGCGCGATGCTTGGTGCGGCTACTGCGAAGAAACATTCTTTTAGTCGAGCGACATCGATGCTGGTTCCGGTGAAGCGCATTGCTGGGTGAAGTGCGATTGGTATGGCACCTTTTTGTGCTGCTGGTTCGAAAACTGTGTAGTCGAATTTGGCTGAGGTGTGGGCAACGATTTGTCCTGGTCGCCAGAGGTTCGCCTTGGCGAAGCCATCGATGGTTTTTTGTAGTTCATCGTCGGGGATGGTGAGAAGTACTAGTTCAGATCGTTCAAGAACTTGTGGCGGGGTGAGCACATCGAGACCAGGCAACATGGCGTCGACGCGTTCGAGTGATTCCGGGCTGGCTGCGGTGATGCCAGTGAGTATGTGTCCAGCTCCTGCCAGTGCCTGAGCGAGAGCGACACCAACCGGGCCTGCGCCAATTACCCCGACGGTTAGTCTTCCGTCTTGAGTCATGCGGCGCTCGCGTCGGTGTCGCCGGCATCGGGCGGAATTCGGCAGGCGCGTTCGACGATGATTCCGCTGACAATCATGAGCACTGCGCCGGTAATGCCAAACACGCATCTAACGATTGCTGTGGCGGCTTCGGTGGGTTGACCGAGCACAGTCAAGAGCACACCCACGTGCCAACCAACAAAGATTGCACCTGCGATGCTGGTTGCTTTGGCGAGCATCGCGACTCTGATTGCGTAGAAAGGGTCGAGCCTTTTGACGGGTTTAGTTTGCGAGGTTTTCTTTTCGATTGCAGCTTTGACCGCTGAACGATATTTGAAAATCGGTATCGCGATTAGAAGAAGAACCAAAGCGATCAGCGGAAGCGTGGTGAGCATGCTCGGTGTTGAGATTGGCAGCGGGCGACCAGTGCGAACTGACCAGATGCTGAGAAGGTAGGCAACGACAGCGCCGAGAATGCTGGCGGTGATTAGGTTGATTGCTTTGGTTGGCTTCATTTTTGCAACCAGACTTCATGCTTGAGAGGTTCGGCGAGGGCTGAAACTTTGCCGTGACCCGGCAGCACTGCAGATGGGTTCATCAGCGCCCACGGCACCAGAACGAATGCGCGTTGATAGGCACGAGGGTGCGGAAGCTGAAGTCTCTTGCCGTCTTTGATGAGCGAACCGTAGGTGATGATGTCGATGTCGAGAGTGCGCGAGCCCCAACGCTCTAGGCGAATGCGACCGTGGTCTCTTTCGATTTGCGCGATGGCATCGAGAAGATCGCCCGGGCTTAGTGTGGTTTCGATTTCGATGACGCCGTTGAGGTAGTTCGGCTTGTGGTCATCGACACCCTCTTCGGTTAGTGCGTGCGATTCAACCAGTGGCGACTTGGCGATAAGAATGATGCCCTTGATTGCACGAATGGCTTTGATGGCAGATTTGATGGTAGCTTCGCGATCGCCAAGGTTGCCACCGAGTGCGAGAACTGATCGCACCGCAGTTTTGGTTTTATCGCTTGCCACGAAACTATTTTCGCTCGGCCTTGACCGTCACCGAGACATCTTCGAAGTCGTAAACCAGAGGTGCGTTTGGTTTGTGAACGGTGATCTTGGCTTTCTTAATCACGCCGGTGACATCGCCTCCTGCCATGTTCATGACAGTGTCGAGTAAGCGTGATGCAAGGGTCTCGACTAGGTCGACTGGCTCGGCCTTTGCGTTTTCAACCAGCAGTTTG
>CAWULM010000152.1:0-1696 GCA_963923635.1 uncultured Micrococcales bacterium
CGACCCACTTACCAAAGAGCCAGTAATCGTCACCAAACGTGGCGTTGGCTATATGTATAAGTCAGCTAAGTAAAACTGAGTACATGGCCAACAAGGTGACGTCACTGTTCGAACGCATTTCGCTTCGAACCCGATTGACGGCACTATCGGTAGCGCTAATCGGATTACTCCTCGGCGCTTCGGTGATTGGCACGGTTGCGGTTCTCAAGACCTACCTGCAACAAAACCAAGACACTGTCCTAATCAGCGCCGCTGACTCACTGCGAAGCGAAGACCCGATCACCATTCAGGCGCGACTCCAACTTCGCCAAGTGGTGTTACCACCGCTACCAACCGACTACTACATCGCGTTCCTTGACAGCACTGGCAGCCTAAACCTCGGCTTCTCATCGAGCACCACAAATGTGATTAGCCCACCGAACGTCAGCAATTTCTCGCTAGCTCAAGTCATCAAAACCAAAGGCCTACCGTTCGAAGTTGACAGCCTGGGTCACGCAACCCTCGACAACGATGGGGCCGGATGGCGCATGATTGCCGTTCCTCTTGCCACTACCCCAGGTTCGCTAGTTGTTGCCATTCCAACAGGCATGGACAACGCCCTGATTGGACGCTACCGAACCATTGGTCTTGAATTCGGAGCGTTCCTGCTTCTAGTAAGTGGCCTGGCTATTTGGTTCACCATCACTCGCTCGCTCCGCCCTCTGAAAGAAGTTGAGCGAACCGCCGCCCTGGTTGCCGAAGGTGACATCAGCAAACGCCTAATCGAAACTGACTCAAACACAGAGATTTCAAGGGTGAACCGCTCGCTTAACACCATGCTCGGTTCGATCGAAGAGGCGATGAGCGCCCGCGGTCGCACGCTCGACCAAATGCGCCGATTCGTCGCAGACGCCAGCCACGAGCTTCGCACTCCTCTGGTTTCAGTCCGCGGCTACGCCGAGCTCTATCGCATGGGAGCACTCAAGAAAAAAGAAGACCTCGACGACGCCATGCAGCGCATTGAATCAGAAGCTCTGCGCATGACCGGCCTGGTCGAAAACCTGCTCGCGCTGGCTCGCCTCGACGAAGCGCAGCCAATGGCTAAAACCCAAGTCGACCTGACCAAGCTCTGCGGCGAAGTAATCAAAGATGCCTCCGCCACAACCAAAACGAAAATCGTGCTGCAAGGTTTCGACGGTCAGACACCAGCCGCACTCGAACTCAATGCCAACACCGATGCACTCAAACAGGTCGCGATTAACCTAATCAGCAATGCCATACGTTTCAGCCCCGCTAAAGCACATATTGAAGTTGTCGTTGGCGAACGCTCTGGCAAGGCAGTGCTTGAAGTGCGCGATCACGGTGAAGGAATTCCGCAAGAACTTCGCGAAAAAGTCTTCGAACGTTTTTATCGAGCCGACAACTCACGCAACCGCGAAACTGGTGGAAACGGTTTGGGTCTTGCCATTGTGCGCACGCTAGTCGAACGTCACCAGGGTTCAATCGTTGCGCTCGAAACGCCAGGTGGCGGAGCCACTTTCCAGGTCACGCTTCCGCTCAACTAGTTATCCACCATTTAAAGAAATACCCAAAGTCTGAACACGAAAGTCTGCAGACTTTGTGGCATGACTCATTTTTCAGTAGACAGCGAGCAAGTTCTCGCTGCAAATTCAAACATTCAAGCAACCATCTCGAGACTACGGAGCGAAATAGATCA
>CAWULM010000153.1:0-1680 GCA_963923635.1 uncultured Micrococcales bacterium
GGCACAGGCCTCACAAGGCTCGCTGAAGGTTTCAAGCAGGCCAAGACCAAGCTTCTTACGGGTCATCTGCACCAGACCCAGCGAGGTAACTTCAGCTACCTGGTGCTTGGTGCGGTCGCGGCTCAAGCATTCAACTAAACGTCGTAAGACCAAATCACGGTTAGATTCGAGAACCATATCGATGAAGTCGACAACGATGATTCCACCGATATCGCGAAGTCTCAGCTGACGAACGATTTCTTCCGCCGCCTCAAGGTTGTTTTTGGTCACGGTCTCTTCAAGGTTTCCGCCCGAACCGATGAACTTACCAGTGTTTACATCGACCACTGTCATGGCCTCGGTGCGGTCGATAACCAGCGAACCACCAGATGGCAGGTAAACCTTGCGGTCGAGTGCCTTTACGATTTGCTCGCCGATTCGGTGCTCGTCAAAGACATCGTTGTTGCCTTCGTATCGCTCGATACGCTCGAGAAGGTCTGGAGCAACCGACTCGATGTAGTTGTAGATCGTGATGAACGCGTCGTCACCAGAAATAATCAGCTTCTGGAAATCTTCGTTAAATACGTCACGAATAATCTTGATCAGCAAGTCTGGCTCGCTGTGCAGAAGCAGCGGAGCTTGCGAGCTTTCAACGCGAGACTGAATGTCTTCCCACTGCTTTTGCAAGCGCTGCACGTCTAAGGTTAGCTGCTCTTCGGTTGCGCCTTCAGCTGCCGTGCGAACAATCACACCGGCGTCTTCAGGCAAGATCTCCTTCAAGATCTTCTTAAGACGAGTGCGCTCACCCTCAGGGAGTTTGCGCGAAATTCCGTTCATCGAACCGTTTGGAACATAAACCAAGTAGCGTCCAGGCAACGATACCTGGCTGGTTAGACGGGCACCCTTTTGACCAACCGGGTCTTTGGTTACCTGCACCAAGACGGTGTCACCGGTTTTCAGAGCAAGCTCAATACGCTTTGGTTGGTTGCCAGTTTCGGCAAGTTCCCAGTCGACTTCACCCGAGTAAAGCACGGCATTGCGACCACGACCGATGTCGACGAACGCAGCTTCCATGCTTGGCAGAACGTTTTGCACCTTACCTAGGTACACGTTGCCGATTTGTGAAACTTCACTCGACTTAGCCACGTAATGCTCAACCAAGACACTGTCTTCGAGCACACCGATCTGAATCTTGCCCGAACGTGAGCGAACGATCATCTTGCGATCTACGGCCTCGCGGCGAGCGAGGAATTCAGTTTCTGTAATCACAGAACGGCGACGAGCACCTTCGCGACCTTCGCGGCGACGCTGCTTCTTGGCTTCAAGACGAGTCGAACCTTTGACCTTCTGAGGTTCGTTGCTCGGAGCCTTAGGAGTGCGTGGGGTGCGCACCTTCACAACAGTATTTGCCGGAAGCTCTGCTGTTTCGGTTGACTCCCCTGCGCGTCGACGGCTGCGACGTCGAAGGTGTGACTCACCATCAGCCGAAGGTGCGTCGATGATTTTGCCACGCTTCGGGTCAATGATCGGAGTCGGTAAATCAGGAGCCTGAAATAGAAGTGATGTCGCCGCCGGTGCAATCAGGGGTGCTTCTTGAGCTTTCTTGCCACGCTTAGGTGCAGTCTCGGCTGCAGCTTCGGCTTGAGCCTTTGCCTCTTGAGCCTTCTTACCTCGAGCCGACTTGCGGATTACAGGCGCTTC
>CAWULM010000154.1:0-1675 GCA_963923635.1 uncultured Micrococcales bacterium
CGGTGCACCTGCCAGAAACCGCCACCCGAAATTCTGAATGTGCGACCGGCTGCTCGCTCAACGAGGCGCTCATCACCTTTAAGTTTCTTGTCAACGGAGTACTGCAGCTGACCGGTGTTCGAGGCTGCGATTTCAATCTTCTTGACGCCCGACCAGTTCTTTAGGTGAAGACCGAGTTCGCGAATGTCTTCAACTGCAAGAGGAAGTTCTCCGGTTTCAACAACCTCGTGTGTGCGCTCGCGATACGGACCAACAGCACCGGTTTCGTCGACGTGCAACTGCACGCGAGTGCGGTACCCGAGACCGCCGTTTTCGTCGTCACCCGGAACCGCTTCAACTACTGGGCGAAGCGAGACCCCGGCCATCCGCTGCAACGACTCTTCGATGACATCTGCTTTGAGTTCGCGCTGGTAAGGCAAGTCGATGTGGCCGAACTCTGCACCGCCGGCACCGCGCTCTCGAGCAGCCTTCCAGAAGTGCCTGACTCGGTGCTCAGATTTTTCGATTACCGAAATCGTTTCGGCTCGACAGAATGAACCACCGCGGTCTTCAAACACGCGAGCGCGAACTCTCTCTCCGGGCAGGGTGTGCGAAACAAACACCACGCGTCCTTCGTGGCGTGCAACGAAGATTCCGCCGTGCGCCACCTTTTCGATATCGAGTTCGAGTTCGCGGCCTAGCCAATTCACCTGAGAGTTCACTCAACAAGTGTGCCAGACTCTTCAGGTGACCCGTTTAGTTCTTGCCTCAACTTCACCAGCACGCCTAACCACTTTGCGCAACGGCGGCATCGAGCCGATCACCATCGCACCCGGTGTCGATGAAGACGCGGTCGAGTCGCGCGCTATCGCTATGGGCCTGATTGCTAACACCAGCGACGTCGTTCATGTTCTAGCTAAGGCCAAGGCTGAAGCAGTTGCCGCATTGCCCGAAAGCATAGGCTCCCTGGTGCTCGGCTGCGATTCGCAGCTCGATCTCGACGGCCAGTCTCTCGGTAAGCCCCACACTGCAGAGGTGGCACGTGAGCGCTGGAGGCATCTTCGAGGTTCGAGCGGTCTTCTTATCAGCGGACACTGGTTAATCGACAACCGCAACCCGCAGCCGGGCGTCTTACCGCCTGCCACAGGTCTGGTGACCACCACGAAGGTTCACTTCGAGGATGTCTCAGACGATGAGATCGAGGCCTACATTGCCACCGGTGAACCACTGAAAGTGGCTGGCGCCTTCACGATAGACGGGCTTGGTGGCGCCTTTCTGCGCGGAATCGAGGGCGACGCCCACACCGTAATTGGAATCTCGCTCACCGGTTTACGCCAGATGTGCCTGAGCCTAGGTGTTTCCTACACTTCGCTTTGGAACCGATAGAAACTGTGATTACCACAGGGCTTTTGTGTCTTTTTTGTTATGAAGCGCCAATAAATCGGGGTTTTTAGCCAATACCATTGGTGATTATGACTGTTTCAGCCAGAAAAATCACCAAAGTACTCATTGCCAACCGCGGTGAAATCGCAGTGCGCATCGCTCGCGCTGCCCGTGACAGCGGCATTGCATCGGTTGCCGTCTACGCCGACCAAGACCGCGAGGCAATGCACGTCAAGCTGGCTGACGAGGCTTACGCCCTGAACGGCACCACTGGCCCTGAAACCTACCTAGTCATCGACAAGATTCTCGACGT
>CAWULM010000155.1:0-1668 GCA_963923635.1 uncultured Micrococcales bacterium
ATTACGCCGAGTGCAATCACAACATCTGCACCATCTTCTATTGCGTATTGCGCTGCTAGTGGAAGTTCAAATGCGCCTGGCACTCTCATAATCGAGTAAACGTCGTTGCCGGCAGCCTGCAGGGCTCGTTCTGCGCCAGCTAGCAAGCCGTCGGTAATGTTGGTGTGCCAAGAGGTGACGATCACCGTGACGGCTAGGCCGGAGGCATCGATGTTGATTTTCGGTGCGCCTTCGCCGCTCACTTGATTGCTCCTTCAGGAATTAGGTGGCCCATCTTCTTGGCCTTGGTTTCTAGGTAGCCCTTGTTTTCGGCAGCTTGACCAACGATGACCGGAACGTATTCGGTCACCGGAATGCCAGCGTCGGTTAGGTAGCCGCTCTTGGCAGGATTGTTGGTCATCAAGCGAACCGAGGTGACGCCAAGGTCGCGCAAAATGGCAACTGCTGCACCGTATTCACGGTTCTCACTTGGCAGACCGAGAGCTAGGTTTGCCTCAACGGTGTCTAGACCCTGCTCTTGGAGTGCATAGGCCTTTAGCTTGTTCAGCAGACCGATGCCTCGACCTTCTTGACCGCGAAGGTAGATCACGATTCCACCTTCAGGGTCATTTGCGATTTGGTCTAGCGCGAAGTCGAGCTGCGGGCCACACTCACACTTGAGCGAACCGAAGGCTTCACCGGTGATGCATTCGCTGTGCATGCGCACCAAAACGTTTTCGCCGGTTGGGTGACCGGAGATGATCGCAACGTGGTCTGCAGTGGTCTTGATGTCGTAGTAACCGCGCAGACGGAATTTGCCGTGGGTGGTTGGAACATTGGCTTCAGCTTCGAAACGAATGCGGTTGTTTGGTGTTACTTCATGTTCAATGCCGTGCTCTTGCAGGTAGTTCACAACCTGCTCGACAGTGATCACCGGGAGGTTCTCGCTCTTACCAACCTCGATGAGTTCTGGCAGGCGCATCATGTTGCCGTCTGCTGAAACCATCTCACCGATGATGCCAACCGGCGTAAGCCCGGCTAGCTTCAACAAATCAACGGTTGCCTCGGTGTGACCGCGACGTCCGTGCAAACCCTGTGGGTGAGCGCGCAGCGGAAGAATGTGACCTGGGCGAATCAGAGACTCAGGGGTTGATGCAGAATCGGCAAGCACGCGAGCGGTGTTTGCTCGATCGGCTGCGCTAACACCCGTGCTGAAGCGGTTGGTGGCGTCGACGCTCACGGTGTAGTTGGTACCGTGCGGGTCTTCGTTGTTAATCACCATGAGTGGAAGTTCAAGCTCGTTGGCTCGCTTTTCTTCCATGGGTGCACACAAGAAACCGGTGGTGTTGCGAACGATCCAGGCCATCCACTCTTCACTTGCGAACTCGGCAGCAATAATTGCGTCGCCCTCGTTCTCGCGGTTCTCGTCGTCGGCAACCAAGATTGGCTTGCCGGCGCGCAGCGCGTCTAGCGCAGCTTCGATTGTTGACAGTGACATTAGTTGCCCCTCGCTTCGAGCAAACGCTCGATGTGTTTTGCCATTACGTCCGCTTCGATGTTGATGCGGTCGCCTGGCTTGCGTGAGCCCATTGTGGTCAAACGCAAAGTTTCTGGAATCAGGCTGAAGCCAAGCACGTTGCCGTTGACTTCATTGACGGTTAGTGAAATACCGTCGATGGTGATCGAACC
>CAWULM010000156.1:0-1646 GCA_963923635.1 uncultured Micrococcales bacterium
GAACGTGAACCGAGTTCGGCAAGCGACTTGTTGTAATCGAGCTTGTTGTCGGCAACTACTTTGCGCACCAAAGAGTAACCGTTCGAGTGCAAACCGCTTGACTCCATGGCTAGCACAACATCGCCAACGTTAACTTTTTCGGTGCCCAGCATTTTGTCTGCTTCAACGGCACCGACTGCTGCACCTGCAACATCGTATTCGTCAGCGTGCAATAGTCCAGGGTGCTCTGCGGTTTCTCCACCGACGAGTGCAACGTCAACAGCAGCACATGCTTCAGCGATGCCGCGAACAATGTCGGCAATTCGCTGCGGCACGACCTTGCCGCAGGCAATGTAGTCGGTCATGAACAAACTCTTTGCGCCAACCACAACAATGTCGTCGACCACCATGCCGACTAGGTCTTGGCCGATGGTGTCGTGCTTGTCGATGGCTTGCGCAATTGCAACCTTGGTGCCGACACCGTCGGTTGAAGTTGCTAGCAGAGGACGCTTGTAGTTTTTTAGAAACGAAACATCGAGCATGCCAGCGAAACCGCCGAGCCCGCCGACCACCAGGTTGTTATGAGTTGCGCTTACCGCACGCTTCATTAGTTCAACGGCGAGGTCGCCTGCTTCGGTGTCAACACCGGCTGCGGCGTAGGCGTTAGTTTCGCTCACTAGTTGTTTTCGCTTTCACGAATCACGCTGTCGAGTTCGCTGTCTGGGCCTGGGTTGCATGCCGCTGGGTCTTCGGTGCGTTCAAGAAGGTTCTTGCCGAGACGATCTGCGGTTGGCAGCTCGATTGGGTAAACACCTGTGAAGCAAGCGGTGCAGAGTTGGTTCTCTTGCTGATCGGTGGCGGCAATCATTCCGTCTTTGCTCAGGTAGCCAAGCGTGTCAGCGCCAATCGACTTGCGCACATCGTCGACTCCAATGCCGGTGGCAATAAGTTCTGCGCGGGTAGCAAAGTCGATGCCATAGAAACAAGGCCAGGTGATTGGCGGCGAAGAAATGCGAACGTGAATTTCGGCAGCGCCAGCTTCGCGCAGCATGGCAACCAGTGCACGCTGAGTGTTTCCGCGAACGATTGAGTCATCGATGACAACGATGCGCTTGCCTTGAATCACTTCACGCAGCGGGTTGAGCTTAAGGCGAATACCGCGTTGGCGAATTGTTTGCGAAGGCTGAATAAATGTGCGACCAACGTAAGCGTTCTTCACAAGACCGTGACCGAACGGAATGCCAGACTCCTGCGAATAACCAATCGCGGCAGGTGTTCCAGATTCAGGCGTAGGAATTACTAGATCGGCTTCAACCGGATATTCGCGAGCCAAGGTGCGGCCCATTTCAACGCGAGACTCGTAAACGTTCTTACCGTTGATCGCGGTGTCTGGTCGAGCGAGGTAAACATATTCAAAAACGCAACCTGCGCGACGAACTGGTGCGAAGCGAGATGATCGCAAACCGTTTTCGTCGATAGCAATCAGTTCGCCTGGCTCAACTTCGCGAACCAGCGATGCACCAACAATGTCGAGAGCTGCGGTTTCCGATGCAACCACCCATCCGCGCTCGAGACGGCCGAGCACCAGCGGGCGAACACCTTGAGGGTCGCGAGCTGCATAGAGCGTGGTCTCATCCATGAAGACCAAACAGAATGCACCCTTTACC
>CAWULM010000157.1:0-1633 GCA_963923635.1 uncultured Micrococcales bacterium
ACCGTCATAAGGTTCATGGCAAGCACCACTTCACGCACCGACTTGCCCTCGAGCTGAGCTCGTTGAGCAACAGCAGTTGCATTTTCGTAACCGATGGTTGGTGAAAGTGCAGTTACCAGACCGATTGAGTTCTCGACATCCAAGCGAAGTTTGTCAACGTTCGCGGTGATGCCGTCGATGCAGTGGTCAGCGAGTACACGACAAGCTTGACGCAACTGGGTGATGCCCATCATCAGCGCGCGCGCAATGATTGGCTCAAATGCGTTGAGCTGCAGCTGACCAGCCTCGGCGGCCATAGTGACGGTGAGGTCATAACCAAACATCGCGAAGGCAACCTGGTTTACCACTTCGGGAATAACCGGGTTTACCTTGCCAGGCATGATCGATGAACCGGCTTGACGCGCTGGCAGGTTGATTTCACCCAAGCCTGCGCGAGGTCCGCTCGAGAGCAAACGCAAGTCGTTTGAGGTTTTGCTTAACTTCACGGCAACGCGCTTGAGCACACCAGAAACCATCACGAATACACCAGCGTCTTGAGTTGCCTCAACCATGTCTTCAGCAACCACCATCGGAATGCCGGTGTGTTTGCTCAGGTGCTGAGTTGCCAGAATGGCATAACCTTGCGGAGCATTTAGCTGCGTGCCGATTGCGGTGCCGCCTAGGTTGATTTCGCAGAGCAGTGGAATAACCTCGCGCAAGCGCTGCTGGTCTTCCATGGTCATGCGCGCAAAGGTTGCAAACTCCATGCCAAGAGTCATCGGCACAGCATCTTGAAGCTGTGTGCGACCCATCTTGATAACGTCTTTGAATTCTTTGGCCTTGCCATCAAAGGCGTTGCGTAAGTAGTCCATCGCGTCGATGAGTTCTTTGAGCTCGAGAATCAGGGCGACCTTTAGAGCGGTTGGGTAAACGTCGTTTGTTGACTGTGACATGTTGACATGATTCAACGGGTGAATCTTGTCGTAGTCACCTTTCTTAGCACCTATCAACTCGAGCGCTCGGTTTGCGATGACCTCGTTGGCGTTCATGTTGGTGCTGGTGCCTGCACCGCCTTGTATGGCGTCGACTACAAACTGGTTGTCGAACTTGCCAGACGCGACCTCTTCGCAAGCTTTTACGATTGCGTTCTTGATGTCTTCGTCGAGTTCACCGACTAGGTAGTTTGCTTCTGCTGCAGATTCTTTAACCAAAGCCAAAGCTTTGATCAGGGAGCGGTAGTGGCCGATAGGCACACCGGTGATAGGAAAATTTTCAACTGCTCGGGCGGTGTGAACTCCCCAGTATGCGTCTACTGGAACTTCAAAGTTGCCCAACAAGTCATGTTCTAGCCTCATTGCTGACATGGTCTCAGTCTGCCAAATAAAACGTTTGGGCACAAATGAAGCGCTATGGCGAGTCGCTGAGCTTAGTTTCGCTCCATGCGTGCACCGCACTGCCACATGCGAGCAACCAGCGAGTCAATGCTCGCGCGAGTGTTGTAGTCGATGAACTTATTCTCTTTAGCCACGGTGCGGGCGAAGAACGCAAAAGCAATGACGCTCTTGTCTTTGGCGGTAAGCACGCCAGCCATCGACGATAGCCCTGGAATGAATCCGGTCTTGGCACGCAACGAACCGGCTACCTCGGCATTGGC
>CAWULM010000158.1:0-1632 GCA_963923635.1 uncultured Micrococcales bacterium
GCCGAGAAAATGACTGTCTTGCGCCCGCGACTAGGTCTTGGAAGTGCAAAGAACTTCTCTATTGCTTCGTCTAGATCGTAGACAACCTCACCAATTGGAACATCCTGGTAGGTAAGCACCAGCGCCGCCTCAGCAGCGTTGTAACCGGCCACTACGTCTGCGTGCGACAGGTTTGAATAATCAACAGTCCAGAGCCAAGAAGGATCGTGCACGTCACGACCGATAGCAAACATAATCTGCTCAGGATTCGTTGTCAGATTGTCTATGTTCAGCTGCATGCTGCCCGGGTTCTGAACCAGAATGAACTCAACCTCTTGATCGCCAACATGCGTTACTTCACCTCGAGCAAACACAGGTGGGAGTGAACTAATGGTTTTAGCAGCCAAATCGCCATCAAAAGATTCGCCGAGATAGCGTCTGGCACTTTCGTAAGCTGCAATTGCGTCTACGACAAAGTGTATGCCGCGGTTCGGCAAAGCGAGGCGGTAACGCGCAGTCCCATCAACTATGGTCAGACCATCATTCGCCGGATCAACAGCTTCGACTCTGACCTCTGGCCTTGGCAGAGGTTGCTGGTAAGTAGGGGCGGTTCCCAGACCCTGTCGCTCTCTTGCCAGCAACGCATCGCTTACACCAAACCAGGTCAGGTTCTGGAGTTCTGTTTCGTTCGCTATCAACAACAAGTTCTGATCGTCCGCGTTGAGAATCGTCGCATTGCTGGCACGGGAAGCCACTTTGGCTAGCGTTGAACGAACCAGTTCAGGATCAACGAAGCGGTCCAGCTGATCTTCCATGACGTTTAAGACCGTTACCTGCCTTGGCGTGACCTTTCTGGTCAGCAGCTCAGCGTGCCCTTCGTCCATCTCGAGAATCGCCACTTCGGCGTTAAGTCGACCACGCCAGTCAGCCTTCTCAATGATGCTCGAATAGAAACCTTGAAGAATGTTTGCGGTGGATGGATTGGTGAAAACTCGCTTATCGTGGGCACGTGCGACCGCCACTAGCATTTTGGTGGTAGTCGATTTACCTGCAGATCCGGTGACAATAATCAATCCATCGGCCATCTTAGAAAGCGCGGAGTAGAGAATTCCTGGGGCCAGACGACTCAGAATTAGGCCTGGCAGAGCAGAGCCTCCACCCTTGCGAACAATACGCACCAAAGCACGAACCAGCCTGCCAAGCAGCAAGGCTGGAACGTGATGCATAATGTGCCGACTAGTTCTCTAGGAAGTCACGCAACATTTGTGAGCGCGACGGGTGACGAAGCTTAGACATGGTCTTGGCTTCTATCTGACGAATGCGCTCACGAGTGACACCGAATTCTTCACCGATCTGGTCAAGTGTCTTCATAACGCCATCGCCCAAACCAAAACGACTACGAATAACGCCAGCCTCTCTTGGGTGAAGCGATTCAAGAATGCGTTCGAGTTCGCGCTGAAGCATGGTTGAAGCAACTGCGTCGGCTGGAACAACAGCATCGGTGTCTTCGATGAGGTCACCGAATTCGGAATCGCCATCTTCGCCCAACGGTGTCGAAAGTGAAATCGGTTCGCGACCGTACTTCTGAACTTCGACAACCTTTTCTGGTGTCATGTCCAATTCGCGGGCTAGCTCTTCAGGGCTTGGTTCACG
>CAWULM010000159.1:0-1629 GCA_963923635.1 uncultured Micrococcales bacterium
GATCTACTCGAGCGCACCAAGAAGCCATTCCACGATGTAATCGCAGAGGCCGGAGTTAAGGTGAGCGACATTGCTCACGTTGTTCTGGTTGGTGGTTCGACTCGTATGCCTGCAGTTAGCGAACTAGTTAAGTCGCTGACCGGTGGCAAGGAGCCTAACAAGGGTGTTAACCCAGACGAGGTTGTTGCCGTTGGTGCATCGCTGCAAGCTGGTGTTCTTAAGGGTGAGCGTAAAGACGTTCTTCTGATCGACGTCACTCCACTTTCACTTGGTATCGAAACCAAGGGTGGCATCATGACCAAGTTGATCGAGCGCAACACTGCGATTCCGACCAAGCGTTCAGAAACCTTCACCACCGCCGACGACAACCAGCCATCGGTTTCGATTCAGGTTTACCAGGGTGAGCGTGAGTTCACTCGCGACAACAAGTCACTCGGAAACTTCGAGTTGACCGGCATCGCACCTGCACCTCGTGGCATTCCTCAGATCGAAGTTACCTTCGACATCGACGCAAACGGCATTGTGCACGTGTCTGCAAAAGACAAGGGCACTGGCAAAGAGCAGTCGATGACCATCACCGGTGGTTCGAGCTTGCCAAAGGAAGACATCGAGCGCATGGTTCGCGAAGCTGAAGAGCACGCAGCCGAAGACAAGAAGCGTCGCGAAGAGCAAGAAGATCGCAACACTGGTGAGCAGCTTGTTTACCAAGTTGAGAAGCTCATCAAAGAAAACGACGAGAAGCTTCCTGAAGATGTGAAGGCAGAAGTTCAGGCTGATGTCGACGCACTCAAGACGGCGCTCGCCGGCAGCGACATCGACGCAGTGAAGGCTGCCATCACCAAGCTCGGCGAATCACAGCAGAAGCTTGGCGAGGCAATCTACTCGGCAGCTCAGACCGAAGAGGCTCCTGCAGAAGGTGCTGCTTCGAACGAAGATGTCGTCGACGCAGAAGTTGTAGATGACGAGGGTGAAGACAAGTAATGTCTGACGAGTTCAACAAAGACGAGGCAGCGGCCCAGGGTGAGAACCCTGAGGCCGAGGCTTCGGCTGCGCAAGACCCGCTAGATGCAGAACTTGCCGACCTAGTTGATGCAACCGGCCCGATCAGCAAAGAGGCAGAGCTACTCGCTGACCTTCAGCGTCTGCAGGCAGAGTTCGTGAACTACAAGGCACGTGTAGAACGTGACCGCGACGTTTCACGCAACCTCGCCATCGCAGAAGTTTTGCGTTCACTGCTTCCTGCGCTTGACGATTTGTCACGCGCGGAAGCACACGGCGACCTCGAAGGCTCACCTTTCTCGGCCGTTGTAGCCAAGTTGCGCGCAGCCGGCGACAAGTTCGGCCTGAAGAGCTTTGGCGCTAAGGGCGACAAGTTTGACCCAGAGATTCACGAGGCTCTCGTGCAGACACCTTCGGGTGAAGTCACCGAGAACACCGTGGCAGACGTAGTGGAAGCTGGCTACATGGTGGGCGATCGCCTACTTCGTGCAGCCAAGGTTGCGGTCTTCATTCCAGCGGAGCAATAAACATGGCAAGTCAGGACTGGTTCGAGAAAGACTTTTACAAAGTTCTCGGTGTGTCCAAAGACGTTTCCGAGGCCGAACTAAAAAAGGTCTATCGCAAACTCGC
>CAWULM010000160.1:0-1614 GCA_963923635.1 uncultured Micrococcales bacterium
GCATCGACTTGAACGTCTGGCAAGACATCAACGCTTCGGCCCACGCGCCTCGCACTGGTGCGATGATCTATGACGCATGGAAGCGTGCGACCGGCACTTCTTTGGATGGTGTGATCTTTGTTGGTCAAGGCACCGTGGCGCACCTGGTTGCTGCTGGTGGCGCTATTTCGGTTCGTGGCAATAGCTTGAACGGCAACAACATTGCTGACTTCTTGGCCAAGGGCATTTATGCGAAGTACCCAGACGTAGGCACCAAGAACGCGGTGGTTACCGAGGTCATGGCTAAGTTGTTCAGCAACCTCACCAAGAAAGCTTTGGACACCACCGCCTTCTTCAACAGCTTGGCTAAGGAGAAGACTGGTGACCGTTTGGTTGCTTGGGCTTCTGACGCAGATCTGCAGCAGACTCTGGTCGATGAGCACGTCGCTGGTGTGGTTTCTTCACACATGGGCCCTGTGGTTCAGGTGACCGTGAACAATGCTGGGGGAAACAAGCTCGAGGCTTACGCTCACGTCTATGCGAACTACACGCAGGGTGAATGTGGTCAGCTAACTTTCGATGGTTACTACGCTCGCAAGTCTTCAACCGTGATTCGTGTGACCAACTCGGCACCTAAGAAGGGTCTGCCTGCTTATGTGACCACTCGCTTGGATGACGACTTCGGTCTGGCTCCTCGCCCTAAGGGTTCGAACCGCGAACTGATTTCGGTTTATGGCCCGGTTGGTGCTGACGCCACCGCGTTCTATGTGAATGGCAAGAAGTATTACGCCAGTGAGGCGCTTGATCAGGGTCACCCGGTTTGGGTCTTTGACATTGAGTTGCAGCCTGGTGAGACCAAGGCTTTGAAGGTTACCTTCGTGGAGCCAATCGCCGATGCGCAGTCAACGGTGTTTACTCAGGCGCCTTCGCTGATTCCACCGGTGATGTTTAACCCTGTGCGTTCCGTCGTGAACGCAGGGCCGCAGTGCTCCGCACATAAATAAAACCAATCGCAACACCGATCGCTACACCTAGCGAGTTGTTCACCACATCTTGAACCGTTGAGAAGCGGTGCGGCAATAAATACTTTTGGGTGAGCTCCACTGCGATGGTGGTGGCAATGCCAATGCTCAGGTCAGCCCACCATTTGAGCTTTCTTAGAATGAGAGCCAAGCCCAACCCCATAGGAACATAGAGGGCAACATTTGCTAGGCCTTCAAGAGTGTTGTAGTCGAGCCAGCGAAGTGATTTGTTCTGTTGAGTGTTGCTGAGCACCCAAGCTACGAAGCGTTTGATTGGGCCTTGGCCATCGATGGGGTCGGGGTTGAGGCTAGCCCAGGCCAGCGTGCCGAGGTAAAGCGCAAACAGGGTTATGCCTATGCCCCTGATTACTTTGCCTGTTCGCTTCATCTGCCCCTCTTATTGGTTTTAAGCCTAACCGTTGAGGCATGAGAAACTAGAGGTATGACGATTCTCGGGGGTGGCCTGCGCCGCGGTGTTGCCGGCCTTGCTGTGCTTGCTTTGGCGGCATTGGGGCTAGTTGGCGTATCGGCTTCTGTGTCTTCGGCCGCATCGGTTTGCACCATAACCGGTACTGCTGGAGACGATGTTCTGACCGGTACCGCTGGAAATGAC
>CAWULM010000161.1:0-1584 GCA_963923635.1 uncultured Micrococcales bacterium
GCATACGCTCTGCCTGCAAAGTTCGTGGTGCATACGGTTGGCCCGGTGTGGACGGGCGGTCAAGCCGGCGAACCCATGCTGCTGTTCAGCGCCTATTACCGAGCCGTAGAGGTTGCCGCCGAAGCTGGCGCGAAGACCATCGCCTTTCCCAGCATCAGCACCGGCATCTACGGTTACCCGATTGAAGACGCGGTTGAGATGGCGATGGCTGCTCTACTCGAGGCGCTCGCAGATTTCAAAACCATCGAGCTGATAACCATCGTGACGTTCAGTGACCACGACTTCGATGTCTTCAACGAAGCCGTTCGCGATCTAGATGAGTAATACAAAAACTGCGCTTACTGCGTTCTCGGTCATCACAACTTTGCTCCTCGGTGCAATTCAATATTCGCCAGCAAGTGCAGCAACTAAATACACAATCACCTTCAAAGCCAACGGTGGCGACGGAGTGATGTCAAAACAGAGTGCCGCATCTTCAGGAACGAAACTCACAACAAATAAGTACTCTCTCTTCGAGCGCGCATTTGCTGGGTGGGCTCTAACTGCAACCGGTGCGGTGAAATACAAAAACGGTGCAATCATCAAGCCAACTAAAAACACAACTCTTTACGCGCGATGGAGTTGGGCGAGAACGCTTCCGATTCTAAGTGGCCACCAAGTTGGCGCACTTCTTTGGAGCGATGAGTTCACTGCAAAGAGCGGATCGCCGGTAGATGCAACCAGTTGGACTGCGCGTTACTGCGGCCACGAAGACACCAACGGTGGCGGCACCTGCCACAACGACGAACCCCAGTGGTACACACCAGATGCTCTTCGCACCGATGGCACTGGTCAGGGCAACATGGTGATCACCACCAAGCGAGTGTCAAGCACGCCAACGGATGCGGGGCCGTGCCTTACTTCAGCTTGTTATTACACCAGTGGTCGATTCGATACACAGGGAAAAGTTTCGTTTCAGTACGGCTATATAGAAGCACGCATGCAGATGCCGGTTGGTGGCGCCAACTGGCCTGCGTTCTGGGCGCTGGGTGATTCGATGAGTTCGGTCGGCTGGCCGCTTGCAGGCGAAATCGATATCGCCGAAGAAGGTGGAAACCTTCCAATGCGTGCATCGAGCGCGGTTCACTACTCGACCGTGAACCAAGCGACCTGCTGCGGAAACCATCTTTACGAATACAGCCAACTGCTCAACGTTGCCAACTACCAAACTTCGTTTCACACCTATGGCTTGGCGTGGTCACCGAGCAAGATGGAGTTCTACGTCGATCGACAGTTGTTCTGGACGGTAACACCATCAACATTGCGAAGCAACGTCTGGTCGTTCAACAGCCCGTTCTTTTTGATTCTTAACAACGCGACAGGGCCATTCGGTGGCAACTGGGATGGCTGGAGCCAAAGCCAAACGAAAATCGACTACGTTCGCGCCTGGAAGTTAGACGGTCAAGGCACCGTAACCAAGCATTAGCCGCCGAACTCGTCGACGCCGTGGCCCGGCTTGATCTTCTCTGCGATGAAGTCCATCAGGGCGAATAGAACACCAGACAGCACGAAGACCATGTGAATGGCCACACGCCACATCAGCCC
>CAWULM010000162.1:0-1559 GCA_963923635.1 uncultured Micrococcales bacterium
GTTCTAAACCTGGTCGGTCTTGCTGAAAAACGTGACCGACTTCCTTCAGAGCTTTCTGGTGGTGAACAGCAGCGAGTTGCACTTGCCCGCGCAATCGTCAACAAGCCTGCGCTGCTTCTCGCCGACGAACCAACCGGAAACCTAGACCCAAACACTAGCGCCGGCATCATGGATCTACTGCTCAAAATCAACAGCGCAGGAACCACCGTTGTCATGGCAACCCACGATGTGGGCATCGTTGACCGAACCAAGCGTCGCGTCGTCGAACTTCGAGACGGTGTGATCATTCGCGACGACCGCAAGTCTTCTTATAACCAAGCGCTTGCCGACACCGGGCAAATCGACCTCGATGGAGGTGTGCGATGAGATTCGGTTTCATCATGCGCGAAATCGGGCAAGGGCTTCGTCGCAACGTAAGCATGGTGGTCAGCATTGTCTTGGTTACCTTCCTGTCCCTTACCTTCGTCGGAACAGCTGGTTTGCTTCAGGCTCAAGTTGGGCAGATGAAAACCTATTGGTACGACAAGGCACAGGTTGCCATCTACCTCTGCACCTCAACGAGTCCAGCGGTTGCTTGTCCTCAGGGTGAAGCATCGGTCGACGTCAAAGCAACCGTAGAAAAGAAGTTGCAAGACCCAGCGCTTGCCGACTTCGTGCAGAAGTACTACTTCGAAGACCACCAAGCCGCCTACAAGCACTTCCAAGAGCAGTTCAAGGGCAATTCTGTGGCCAAATACGTAACCCCAAGTGAACTCAACGAAACCTTCTGGGTGAAACTGAAAGACCCAAACAAGAGCGCAGTAATCGCCGAATCGTTCAGCGGCCTCGCCGGTGTTGAAGAGGTCAAAGACCAGCGCAGCTACCTCGATCAGATCTTCTCGATTCTCAACTCTGCATCTATCGCAGCCATCTCGGTCGCCGCCGTCATGTTGGCATCATCAGCGCTGCTCATCGCCACAACCATTCGCCTCAGTGCTTTCTCACGTCGCCGAGAAATCGGCATCATGCGCTTGGTTGGCGCCAGCAACTTCTCGATTCAGCTGCCGTTCATTCTCGAGGGCATGGTGGCCGCAGCCATCGGAGCGCTAGCCGCCGCCGGCGCAGTCTTCGCAATCGTGCAGTTCTTCGTGCAGGGCTACCTCGCCAGCCGACTTCCGCTGACGTCATTCGTATCGCTTAGCGATGCGGCAGTGCTTGCACCAATGCTCGTTCTCGCTGGTGTGGTTCTAGCCGGACTCTCTGCCACCGTTTCAATTCGCCGTTACCTAAAGATTTAGTCATAGCGGTCTGTCCGCACCGCTTGGTAGACTGATGGGCTGACCGCAAGGTCAATAACCCCAGGAGTGCATCGTGCCTAGAGAGAGTGGCCAAAAAGTTGTCGCCACGAATCGCAAAGCCCGTCACGACTATCACATCGAAGATGTTTTCGAAGCCGGTCTAGTTCTTACCGGAACTGAAGTGAAGTCGTTGCGGGCTGGTCGCGCATCTCTGACAGACGGATACGCCACCATCGACTTCGGCGAAGCCTGGCTCGAAAACGTTCACATTCCCGAATACAC
>CAWULM010000163.1:0-1546 GCA_963923635.1 uncultured Micrococcales bacterium
TCAGGCTGGTAACCAGCTTCGGTTAGGGTTTCGAAACCGTACTGAATCAACTGCGATGCGCCACCACAGAGAACAGCCTGCTCACCGAATAGGTCGGTTTCGGTTTCTTCAGCGAAGGTGGTCTTGATGGTGCCTGCGCGGGTTCCGCCGATTGCCTTCGAGTATGAAAGTGCAAGTTCGAATGCCTGGCCGGTTGCGTCCTGCTCGATTGCGATCAGGTTAGGCACACCCTTGCCAGCGAGGTACTCGCGGCGAACGAGGTGACCTGGACCCTTTGGAGCAACGAGGAACACGTCGACGTCTCCTGGAGGGGTGATGTAGCCGAAGCGAACCGAGAAACCGTGACCGAAGACAAGTGCCTTGCCAGCGGTTAGGTTAGGTGCGATTTCAGCGGCGTAAACGTGGCGCTGTGCTGGGTCTGGAGTCAGAATCATGATGACGTCTGCCCAGGCTGAAGCTTCAGCTGGAGTTAGTACCTTGAGGCCCTGCTCTTCAGCAGCTGCCTTGCTCTTTGAACCTGGCTGTAGACCAACAACTACATCGACACCCGAGTCTTTGAGGTTGAGTGAGTGAGCGTGACCCTGTGAACCGTAACCAATGATGGCTACCTTCTTGCTCTGAATTAGAGCGAGGTCAGCATCTTTGTCATAAAAGATTTCTGCCACTTTGTTTTCTCCTTGTTTTTGATTTCAAACGGGGCGTCGACGACCCGAAGTTTTTACTTGGTAACTTTCTCAGTCATTGACTTTGCGCCTCTGCCCATAGCCAACACACCTGACTGCACCATTTCTTTGATGCCGAAAGGTTCGAGAATCTTGACGAACGCTGCGCACTTCGAGGTGTCGCCAGTCACTTCAACAATCACTGCGTCGCTCACGACGTCGATGACGCGAGCTCGAAACAAGGTTACCGCTTCGAGCACCTGCGAACGAGTCGTGGCGTCGGTCTTTACCTTGATCAGCATGTGGTCGCGCTGAACCGAGTCTGGCTCGAGCTCCACAATCTTGATCACGTTGACCAGCTTGTTAAGCTGCTTGGTGACCTGTTCCAGCGGCGCGCCATCCACGCTGACTACAACGGTGATGCGGCTGAGGCCTTCGAGTTCAGAGGTTCCTACAGCGAGCGACTCAATGTTGAAACCGCGGCGCGCGAACAAACCAGCTACGCGAGTTAGAAGACCAGGCTTGTCTTCCACCAGAAGAGATAGAACGTGCTTTGACATGTTTACTCCTCACCATCCCAAACTGGTGCGGCATCTCTGGCGTACTGAATCTCATCGTTGGAAACGCCTGCAGCAACCATTGGCCAAACCATTGCGTCACGTCCGACGATGAAGTCGATAACCACTGGTCGATCGTTGGTCTTTAGAGCCAACTCGATTGCGGCGTCGATTTCTTCTTCTTTTTCAACGCGGATGGCTAGACAGCCGTAGGCCTCGCCAAGCTTCACGAAGTCAGGCACCATGATGGTGTCGGTTCCGGTGTGAAGATCGGTGTTCGAGTAGCGCTTGTTGTAGAACAAGGTTTGCCACTGACGAACCATTCCG
>CAWULM010000164.1:0-1532 GCA_963923635.1 uncultured Micrococcales bacterium
AGTTGCTGAACGACATTGCTGCCGCTGACATCAACTTGGAAGACGTCTCGCTTGAACACGCGCCAGGTGCAGCGGTCGGTTTGGTGCAAATCTCGGTGGCTCCTACTCGCGAGACCGACCTAATTTCCGCGCTTGAAAACCTCGGCTGGAGACTTGCCGGCTGATGGTTGAGGTCATTGCGATTGATGGTCCAGCAGGATCGGGAAAGTCGAGTGTTTCCAAAGAGGTCGCCAGGCGTCTTGGTTTCGGGTATCTCGACACCGGCGCGGCTTACCGCGCGCTGGCTTGGGCTAAAGCCAATGGGGTGGTCGCAGACATCCATGAGGCAGCACTTGCCGATTTTGACTACCAGATTGCACTTGATCCAGACAATTTCTGGGTCAAGGTGGGCCAAGTTGAAGTGACCGATGCAATACGCGAACCCGAAGTGGCTTTGGCGGTCAGTGCAGTTGCTGCCGTTCCCGATGTTCGCAGCTTCATGAAGGCGCTAACCCGTCGCCTAGTTGCTGACAGCGGGCTTCGCGGCGTAGTGGTTGAAGGGCGAGACATCACCACTGTGGTTTTCCCTGAGGCGAAAAATCGACTGCTGCTAACTGCCAGTGAAGAAGTTAGACTTAGAAGGCGTGCTGGAGATTTGGGATCCAGCGATGTCGCAAGTGTTAGCGGTCAAGTATTGAGTCGCGACGCACAAGATTCCAAGGTGGTCGACTTTATGACCCCCGCACCCGGTGTCACTTTGATTGACTCCACAAATCTTGACTTCGAGCAGACCGTTTCTGCTGTGCTCGAAGCGCTGAACTAACGAAAGGAGGTTGGACCATGTCAGAAGACGAGTTCATCTCAGAACCTGTAGACCCAGCCTTCATTGAGAAGGTCAACCAGTTTTCAGAGGCTGACCTTGATGCACGCGAGCGCGCTCTTCGTGCCGGCCTAGACGACTACGAACTTGATGAAGAAGATCTCGACGTTCTCGACGGTGAATACGACGAATTCGACGAGGATGCCTCGCCGGCAGCTCTTCCTGTGCTTGCCATCGTTGGTCGTCCAAACGTCGGCAAGTCTGCGCTGGTGAACCGAATTCTCGGTCGCCGCGAAGCAGTTGTTGAAGACAAGCCTGGTGTCACTCGTGACCGTGTTTCTTATAAAGCCGAGTGGAACGATCGCAAGTTCACGCTGGTCGATACTGGTGGCTGGGAGCCAGACGCAAAGGGCATTGACCTTTCTGTAGCAGTTCAGGCGGAAGTTGCCATTGAATTGGCAGATGCAGTTTTGTTTGTCGTTGACGCAACTGTTGGTGCCACCAGTACCGATGAGCGCGTTGTGAAGTTACTGCGTGCATCGAAGAAGCCGGTAATTTTGGTTGGCAACAAAATCGACGACTCGCGACAAGAGCCTGAAGTGGCTGCACTGTGGTCGCTCGGTCTGGGCGAGCCTTATCCGGTATCTGCCCTCCACGGCCGTGGGGTAGCAGACCTGCTCGACGCAGCCCTAAACATTCTTCCTGCGGTAAGTGGTGTGGCGAAGCCTGAAGT
>CAWULM010000165.1:0-1532 GCA_963923635.1 uncultured Micrococcales bacterium
CACCAAAGAGCACGAGTGGCTGAAGATCGACGGAGACGTTGCGACCGTAGGCATCACCGCTTACGCAGCCGAAAAACTTGGTGACGTTGTTTATGTCGACCTACCGAAGGTTGGCTCACAAACCACCTACATGAAAATCTGTGGCGAGATCGAATCAACCAAGTCGGTTGGTGAGCTTTACGCTCCGGTCAACGGCGAAGTGGTCGAAGTCAATGATGCAGTCGTCGCTGCTCCAGAGGTAGTCAACCAAGATGCCTTCGGCGCTGGCTGGCTCGTCAAGATTCGTTTCACTGAACTACCTGAACTACTGAGCGCAGCAGACTACGACGCGCTTACCAACGAAGGCTAATCACAAAGTAAAAGGAGCGGGTCAATCATGACCAGCGCGCACAGCGAATTTAAATACCGTCACATTGGTACTTCTGCTAGCGACCAGGAGCAGATGCTGAAGATTCTCGGTTACTCGAATCTTGCATCGCTAATGGACGCGGCTGTACCAAAAGTGATTCGTTTCAAAGGCGCTGGTTCGCTACCTGCTGCAGCAACCGAACCCGAGGCGCTTGCCGAACTTCGACAGATTGCAAACCGAAACCGCATCACCACTTCGTTGATTGGTTTGGGCTACTACGGAACTCACACTCCTGGTGTCATCAAGCGCAACGTTCTTGAAAGCCCTTCCTGGTACACGGCTTACACCCCGTACCAGCCAGAAATTTCGCAGGGTCGCCTCGAAGCGCTAATCAATTTCCAAACCATGGTCACCGACATGACCGGTTTGAAAACTGCAAATGCTTCGATGCTCGACGAGGGCACGGCTGCGGTTGAAGCGATGATGATCGCTCGACGAACCGTCGATGGTTCTGACGTTTTCTACGTTGACACCGACACCTTGCCGCAGACCAAGTCGCTGCTCGAACATCGCGCAGCTCCAATGGGAATTCAGATTCGCTACTTCGACCCAGGTCTAGGAGTTGAGCAGCTTGGTGGCGAGTACTTTGGTGTCTTGCTTCAGTACCCTGGTGCATCGGGTCGAATTCTTGAACTGAAGAGTTTCATCGATGCAGCGCACAAGGTTGGAGCACTTGCCATTGCAGCCGCTGACCTGTTGGCGCTCGCACTGATTGCTGCGCCTGGCGACCTTGGTGCAGACATCGCTGTTGGAAACACCCAGCGCTTCGGTGTGCCGATGGGCTTTGGTGGTCCGCACGCTGGTTACCTCGCCGTGCGCGCCGATCTAGAGCGCTCAATGCCTGGCCGTTTGGTTGGTGTTTCGGTTGATGCCGAAGGTAACGCAGCCTACCGTC
Organism: uncultured Micrococcales bacterium; assembly: GCA_963923635.1. Taxonomy (GTDB): domain Bacteria; phylum Actinomycetota; class Actinomycetes; order Actinomycetales; family Microbacteriaceae; genus Rhodoluna. Next base: position 1,305 of record CAWULM010000165.1, read on the forward strand.
TAACTTTGCAAACTCGCGAACAGCACATTCGTCGTGAGCGAGCGACCTCAAACATTTGCACCGCGCAGGTTTTGCTTGCAGTGATGGCTGGGATGTATGCGGTCTACCACGGGCCAATCGGTATTCGCGCAATCGCAACCGAAACGCACTTGAAGGCCGTTGCACTGCGCGACGCATTGGTTGCTGCCGGAGTGCGCGTCAGTTCTGATTTGTTCTTCGACACTCTTC
>CAWULM010000166.1:0-1529 GCA_963923635.1 uncultured Micrococcales bacterium
TTGAGAAATTGTTCGATGGCTCGGTGCAGCATTGGCCCACGCCAGGCAACCGGTTTATTGTCATCAAGAAACATGCCGATTGAAATGACCTTCACACCGTGTGCAACAGGCGGCAAAATCATCTCGTCTAGTCGAGTGGGTTTTGCGTCAATGCCGAGCTGACCAGGAATACTGAAGCCAAAAATGTCGGCATCGATTAGGCCAACCTTTCGACCTCGTGCAGCTAGTGCGACGGCAAGGTTTGCTGTGACGCTTGATTTCCCAACACCACCTTTGCCCGACGAAATCAGGAACACTTTGGTGAGGCTGTGCTCGTCAAAAGGGTTCACGCGAGGCGCTTTGCCGTCGCGAAGTTTTTCTTTCAACTCATCGCGCTCTGACTGAGACATGGTTCGCATGACTACTTCGAAATCTTGACCCATGGTTGCTAAAGCTTTACGCACGTCGCTTTCAATTCGATCAGCAGCTGGACACGCGGCCACTGTCAGTTTGATTTCGACACTGACTTCTTGTGCGGCTTCGGTGATGTCGCCAACCATTCCCAGGTCGGTGATTGGTCGGCGAAGTTCAGGGTCAAGGACCGAAGCCAGCACCTGTCGCACAGAATCGGCGATGGTCATTTGCCTTGCTTGTCGCTCTGCTTTGATTCGCGAAGTTCTTCGAGTAGTTCGCGCATCATGTCGCGCAGTTCGTCGCGCACAAAGTCTCGCGTAGCCATTTCTTCCATTGCCAAACGTAATGCAACTACTTCGCGAGCCAAGTATTCGGTGTCGGCTAGATTGCGCTCCGCGCGCTGACGGTCTTGCTCGAATTTCACGCGGTCGCGGTCGTCCTGGCGGTTCTGCGCAAGCAGAATCAGGGGAGCGGCGTAAGAAGCCTGCAGCGAAAGAATCAAGGTCAAAAGTGTGAAGTTGGTGGCACGAGGGTCGAACTGTGCTCCCGCTGGGCTGAGGCTGTTCCAGGTAAGCCAAACAATGACCAGTACGGTCATGCCGATTAGGAATCCGCCGGTTCCCATTGCTCGAGCAAAGGCCTCAGAGGCGCGACCAAAGCGCTCTTGGTCAATGGTTAGGCGCGGAAGCAACTTCTTGCGGGCGCCGACGGGTGCGTCAAGGCGGTCACGTGAGTTAGCCATCAGGCACCTCCTTCGTCGTTACGCCAGTCTTCTGGCAGCAGGTGGTCGAGAACGTCGTCCACGGTGACCACACCGATTAGGCATTTGTTCTCATCGACCACAGGCAGCGCGACTAGGTTGTAGTTCGCAAATGTGCGGTGAATTTCTTTGATTGGAGTGGTTGCACTCACCGGTTCAAGCTCGGTGTCAAGCAACGTTCCTAGTCTCTCATGCGGAGCGTATCGAAGCATCCTCTGGAAATGCACTGTGCCTAGGTAGCGGCCAGTTGTGGTTTCGTAAGGTGGCAGCGTCACAAATACTGAAGCGGCAAGCACCGGCGATAGTGACTTGCGACGAATCAGCGCAAGAGCCTCGGCAACGGTGGTGTCAGCCGAGCAAATAACCGGTTCGGTGG
>CAWULM010000167.1:0-1506 GCA_963923635.1 uncultured Micrococcales bacterium
TTTCACCGCCCGTTTCCGATGTATGCGCTCGGGGAACACAACGTCGAGACTCCGCTCGAAGACATGATGAAGCACGAGGTTAGTCGCATCGTGGTGCTCAGCCCAGATCAAGACGTGCAGGAGTTTCTTGACGTTGTTGAACGCATCGGTCTGCAGTCTGTTTCCTACGCAATCGGCTATACCGCTTGGCTAGACATCGCCCCGCTGGGTGTCACCAAGTCGAGCGCACTCGAGAAATTGCGCCAAAAGTTCAACATTTCACCGGCAAATGTCATAACAATCGGCGACGGACGCAACGATATCAACATGTTTGAATGGGCCCAGTCTGGGGGCGGAATCGGCTTTGCAATGGCCCAGGGGCCTGAAGAAGTGCGGGCTGCAGCGGCTGCGGTGGCGCCATCCGTGGATGAAGACGGGGTTGCCAGCGTTCTCTCAGGGTTTGAAGGAATACTATTCTCGCGAACTCTCGGGTAAACTAATACGGTTCCGATGACGGAATCCGGAGGGCTGTCCGAGTGGCCGATGGATCTGGTCTTGAAAACCAGTGAACCGAAAGGTTCCGTGGGTTCGAATCCCACGCCCTCCTCTCTAACCTGAGCAAGGATTGACTTTGTCTGAAGAACAAGCAACGCCTAAAGCGCGTAAGCCACGACGTAACCGTCGTCGTGCCTATGCGCGTCACGGTCAAGTGCCTGTTCAGAAAGTCCCATCAGCAATTGGTGGCTTGCTATTCAAAATCTCTGCTGCTGTTGTCGGCGCAACACTGGCAATCACCGGTGCTGCTGTTGCAAATGTCAGCAACACTTTGAAGCAAAACCAGATCAACCTAACCGACTCAAACGGAAACCAGCTCACTGGTCCTGAGAATCTCAAAGGTGCAATCAACCTCCTGCTCATCGGTTCTGACACTCGCGCAGGGCAGGCAAAAGTTTTTGGTAATGACCGCAGTGTTCTTGCTGACGTGATCATGCTGCTTCACGTTTCTGCAGATCGCAAGCACGCAGTTGCAGTTTCGTTTCCACGTGACCTGATGGTTCCGTGGCCTGCATGCCCGAGCACGAGTGGTGGCCCAGGTTACCTTCCGCAATCGCTTGGTCAAATCAACGCGACCATCGCAAACGGTGGGCCTGGCTGCACACTTCTAACGGTTGAAAAACTTACCGGCGTAACTATTCCTTACCTCGCGATGGTTAACTTCAACGGCGTTATCGAAATGTCTAACGCAATCGGTGGAGTTGAAGTTTGCGTCGCTCAAGACATCAACGATGACTACACCTTCCTTCACTTGAAGAAAGGTCGTCACGTACTTCAGGGAATGCAAGCGCTGCAGTTCTTGCGCACACGTCACGGTGTCGGCGATGGTTCAGACCTAGGTCGCATTTCTAACCAACAAGTTTTCTTGACTTCGCTAGTGCGCAAGGTTCGCAGCGCAGGTGTGCTCACCAATCCGGTTGAGCTCTATGCACTCGCAAACGCAGCAGCGCGCAACATGACTCTTTCGAGCAG